>DASRLM010000685.1:0-2180 GCA_035648455.1 Puia sp.
CAATAAACCCTGGGATATGGAACGAATTGCCATTATGTTTTTTTTGCTGTGTTTTAAAAGTTTATCGGGTCAGGATTACAAAAAAATACTTATGCCATATCCGCAGGCATGTTCGTTCAATGCGTCGAAATATATGGTAAACGAGAACTTTACCATAAGCGTGAGCGGCCGGCCCGGTCAAAGAATCTACGGCGCGGCCACCCGAATGCTGATGCGTTTAAAGGGCAGGACGGGTCTGTTCATCACCCAACAGGAAGTGGTGCAGAACGCCGGGACTCCAGCCTCCGGCCTGCTTATCCAGGTTACGCGTGCCGCCAATAATATATTGGGTGTGGATGAATCCTATCACATCATCGTTGCTTCCGATATGGTTAAACTAAATGCAGAAACTGATATTGGCGCGATCAGGGGTCTGGAAACAATACTCCAATTGCTCCAAAGCACAGAGGGTCATTACTACCTGCCGGGTTGCATAATTGACGACGCGCCCCGGTTTCCCTGGCGGGGGCTTTTAATAGACGTGGCCAGGCATTTTATGCCGGTTGATGTGATTGAGCGGAATATTGACGGCATGGCCGCTGTAAAGATGAATGTCCTGCATTTGCACCTGACGGATGACCAGGGGTTCAGGATCGAATGCAAAGCGTTTCCGAAACTGCAGGAATTGGGTTCCGAAGGAGAATATTATTCACAGGAACAAATCAGGGATCTGTTGCATTACGCGGATGACCGGGGCATTCGCATTGTTCCTGAATTTGATATGCCCGCACATACCACATCCTGGTTTGCGGGATATCCGGAATTGGCCAGTGCATCGGGACCTTATCCCGTAGAACACCGGTTGGGTGTCATGGATCCGGTGATGGATCCCACGCGTGAATCTACTTATACTTTCATCGGCGGCTTTCTGGGAGAAATGGCCAAACTGTTTCCCGATGAGTATATGCATATCGGGGGTGATGAGAACAATGGAAAACAATGGGATAAGAATGCAGCCATCCGGTTATTTATGCAGGAGCATGGCATTCGTTCCGACAACGATCTGCAGGCCTATTTTAACCGGAGGCTGCTGACCATTGCAGAAAAATGCGGGAAGAAGATGATCGGCTGGGACGAAATTTTGCAGCCCGGTATACCCGCTTCGGCCATCATTCAATCCTGGCGCGGCAGCGAAGGACTGGCCATGGCCGCAAAAGCAGGTCACCCCGTGATATTGTCCAGCGGATATTACATCGATCTGAACTTTCCGGCGTCTGACCATTATTTAACGGATCCTTTGCCGGATAGTCTCCATTTAACTACTGCCCAGCGGAAACTTATCCTTGGGGGAGAAGCAACCATGTGGAGTGAGATGGTCACCCGGGAAACCATAGATTCCAGGATCTGGCCCAGGACCGCGGCCATCGCGGAAAGGCTGTGGTCAGATGCGTCTGTTAACAGCGTGTCTGAGATGTATGATAAACTGGACCGGATCAGCATCCAGCTCGAAGAACTGGGCCTGACCCATGAGAAAAATGTCGACATGTTCCTGCGGCGACTCGCGGGCAATGATCATGTCCGTGCTTTGCGCACTTTTATAGATGCGCTGGAACCTTTTAAAGATTACGGTTTGATTGACTATGCCGGCTATACCACGGGTTCTCCCTTTACAAAGATAGTGGATGCGGTAAGACCTGACTCCCGGGTAGCCAGAGAGTTTAATACCCTGGTCCGGAATTTTACAGCCAACACAAAAGATACAGTCAGCGAAAGAAAAATAAGGCAATGGCTGACCCTGTGGAAGAATAACGACGCGCTTCTGAAAATTGCATTTAAGCAGTATCCTGCCATACAGGATGTTGAAACGCTTTCCTGGGATTTGTCAGTCATTGCTGCTTCAGGATTGGAGGCGCTCGATTACATCAGGTTGAAAAAAAAGCCTCCGGCTCTTTGGCGCGACCGCGTTGAGAGAGAATTAAAACAGGCTTCCCGGCCGCGGGGAATGACGGAGATCATGGTAGTCACCGGGATCAGAAAGTTAGCTTATTTATAGAATGATAGCCCTTGTCAAGGTTGGTCAGCCTTCTATTTTTGCATTTTATTTTCGAAATAGAAAACGCCCTTTTTATTGGAAATCACCAGGTCTTTTTTCCTATACCTGTTCATATCCTGCACCACAAGGTGCGGGCCCACCCCCGAAT
>DASRLM010000686.1:0-4349 GCA_035648455.1 Puia sp.
CCCACTGGAAACGGGCTGCAAAATTAAGAAAATCCAGGGAGAAAAAAGAGAAATATGTCGGGGAGGGCATCCTGCCGTAACTCACTAGCCTTTAACCTAATTTGGACGCTGTGCCAAATAATCCGTAATTTGTATCCATTAAAAATTATTCAAATTTAAAATCTGCTGTTATGAAAAAGTATCTTTTAATGCTGGTATTGTTTTTTTCCCTGGCAGTTACTTATGCCGGTGATGGCACTTGGACCGGATACATCAGCGATTCTCATTGCGGCGCAGATGGCGCTAAGGAAGGACATGTAGCCTGTGCGAAGAAATGCATCAAGGAAGGTTCTGTTGCCGTTTTGGTGGTAGACGGTAAAGTCTATTCCATAACAAACCCTAAGAAGGTTTCAAAGTATCTGGGACAAAAAGTTACTGTTACCGGAACCATGACCGGTGATGCGATCGATATCGCAAAAGTCAGCAAATAAGCCGTCCGGAGTATTTGGCTTTTTTGAATACCTAACCGGGAGCTGCCCATGTTAACATGGGCAGCTCCCGGTTATTTTTTTTAGGGGAAGTAAAAAAAGACGGGACCCGGGTCCCGTCCTGTGCGGGTGGAGGGACTCGAACCCACATGCCTCGCGGCGTCAGATCCTAAGTCTGATACGTCTGCCAATTTCGCCACACCCGCTTTTATTGAAAGAAAATCAGCTTGAATTTTTTTTATGACGGTTGACCGTTGACGGATGACCGACTTTTATTGTGAATCCCCGCATGAAGGCCGTCAACGGTCAACCGTCATCTGTCAACCTTCATCTCCCCCGAAGGGGCCAAAAGTACCGTAAATTTCGTAAATTCGTCTCAATGGAAACTGTCGCGGCCATCCCGAAGTATAATCTGACGGAAGAGCAGGAAAAAAGATTGATTTTAAGGGAATACCGGGCCCTTTTGCGCTCCCTGAAACCGAAACTGAAGGCCGGGGATAAAGAGCATGTCCGGGATGCTTTTGAAATGGCGGCAGAGGCCCACAAGACCATGCGCCGCAAGAGCGGGGAACCCTATATTTTACATCCCCTGGCCGTTAGCCGGATCTGTGTGGAAGAGATCGGCCTGGGCGTTAGATCCACCATCTGTGCCCTGCTTCACGATGTGGTGGAAGATACGGACATCAGTCTGGAAGACATCGAACGCGATTTTGGCAGTGAAATCGCACGGATCGTGGACGGACTCACCAAGATTTCCAACGTAATCGACGTAAACGGCTCCCAGCAGGCGGAGAATTTTAAGAAGATCCTGCTTACCCTCACCGATGATCCCCGCGTGATCCTGATCAAACTGGCAGACCGGCTGCACAATATGCGGACGCTGGATAGTATGAAGCGCGACAAACAACTGAAGATCTCCTCGGAAACCGTATATGTGTTTGCGCCCCTGGCGCACCGCATGGGCCTGTATAATATCAAGACCGAACTGGAAGATCTGGCCATGAAATATCTGGAGCCGGAAGAATATAAAGAAATTGCGCGCAAACTGGCAGAAACCAAACGCGAACGGTCACGGTATATCAATGAATTCATCAAACCGCTTCGCGAAAATATGGAGCTGTCCAATTTTGATTTCGAAATTCACGGTCGTCCGAAAAGCATACATTCCATCTGGACCAAGATGCGCAAAAAAGGAGTCAGCTTCGAAGAAGTATACGACCTGTTTGCTATCCGCATCATCATCAATTCCCCACCCGAAAGGGAAAAAGCGGATTGCTGGAAAGTGTATTCGATGATCACGGATGAATATTCGCCTTCACCGGAACGGTTGCGGGACTGGCTCAGCAATCCAAAATCAAACGGGTATGAAGCCCTGCATACAACCGTTATGGGACCGCAGGGTAAGTGGGTGGAGATCCAGATCCGTTCCAAACGCATGAATGAGATTGCGGAAAAGGGTCTTGCCGCCCATTGGAAATACAAGGAAGGCACAAACGACGAAAGCCGGTTCGACAAATGGTTCCAGCAGATCCGGGAAGTACTCAATATGGAAGACAATGATTCCATCAACTTCCTTCAGGATTTCAAAATGAGTTTTCTCGCCGAGGAAATTTATGTGTACACACCGAAAGGGGACGTGAAAATGATGCCCATCGGGTCCACCGCCCTGGATTTTGCTTTTTCCATCCACAGCGCTATCGGGGAACAGTGTATCGGCGCCAAAGTGAATCACAAACTGGTTCCCATCAGCCATAAGCTGAGAAGTGGCGACCAGGTGGAGATCATTACTTCCAGCAAACAGCACCCTACCGAAGACTGGCTCAGCTTTGTAGTAACCGCCAAAGCAAAAAGTAAGATCAAGGATTCCCTAAAGGATGAAAAGCGGAAGATCGCCGATGAAGGCAAATACATGGTGCAAAAAAAACTCGAAAATTTCGGAGCAGCATACAACCAGCATAATATTGACACGCTTACCGTTTTCTACAAGCTCAATTCCTCGCTGGACCTTTATTATCAGGCAGCAATTAAGAATATCGACCTGAAAGAACTGAAAGAATTTCAGCTTTTGGGCGACCGGCTGGAACCCCCCAAACCGGCAAAGCTGCCGGTCGAGATCAAACCGGAGTCCAATCTGTCTCCGGCTCAGCGGAAAGATACCGAACTCATCATTTTCGGGGAAAGCAGCGATAAGATCGTGTATACGCTGGCCAATTGCTGTAAACCCATTCCGGGTGATGATGTATTCGGGTTTGTGACCACCGGAAAGGGGTTGACGATTCACCGCACGAATTGCCCCAATGCAACCCGTCTGCTTTCCAGTTACGGTCACCGCGTGGTGAAAACCAAGTGGGCCAAGAACAAAGAAATTTCTTTCCTTACCGGTATCCGTATCGTAGGTATAGACGATGTGGGTGTAATCAATAAGATCACCAACCTGATTTCGGGGGAACTGAAAATCAATATCAATGCCCTCACCGTGGAGGCCAGGGAAGGGCTTTTTGAAGGAAGCATCAAGGTATATGTACATGATAAGGAAGAGCTGGATGATGCCGTCCGGCGGTTGAAACAACTCAGTGGTATACATTCGGTTGACCGGTTTGACACGGAAACCGGGTAATCAAAAATGAAAATAATTTCTCATTGGTTTCCATTCACTTATTTTTGCGGCTTTCCGGTAAACAGCAAATCACTTCTGATGGTTGATGTTATTTTAGGCTTGCAATGGGGCGATGAGGGAAAGGGCAAGATTGTAGATTATTTCGCGGCCCGCTATGATGTTATTGCCAGGTTCCAGGGAGGTCCCAATGCCGGCCATACCTTGTATGTGAATGATCAGAAGATCGTTCTGCACCAGATCCCTTCCGGCATCTTTCACGAAAATACTGTTAACCTGATCGGGAACGGCGTGGTACTGGATCCGGTTACCCTGAAAAGGGAATGTGAATCGGTAAAATCATTTGGCGTTGACTACCGCAAAAACCTGTACATCGCCCAGCGGGCGCACCTCATTCTTCCCACCCACCGGGCGCTCGATAAAGCCTCCGAATTATCAAAAGGAAATGAAAAGATCGGATCCACCCTCAAGGGGATCGGACCGGCTTATATGGATAAAACCGGCCGCAACGGATTGCGGGTAGGGGATCTGCTGGATAAGAATTTCACTACCCAGTACATCCGGCTGAGGCTGAAACATCAGAAATTATTGGACGGCCTTCATTTCCAGGAAGACGTTTCCGCCTGGGAAGAGGAATTTTTTGAGGCCCTGGAATTCATGCGGCAGTTTAAGATTGTGCCGGGAGAATATTTCATCAACGACAGGATCAGCCAGGGTCAGAAAGTACTGGCTGAAGGAGCACAGGGAAGTATGCTGGATGTTGACTTTGGCACTTTCCCCTTTGTCACCTCCTCCAATACCATTTCCGCTGGTGTTTGCACGGGCCTGGGAATAGCGCCCCAAAAGATCAGGGAAGTGATTGGCGTCACCAAGGCTTATTGTACGCGCGTGGGGAGCGGTCCCTTTCCAACCGAACTTTCGGATGAGACCGGCGACCGGATCCGCAAGGCGGGCAGCGAATTCGGAGCTACCACCGGCCGGCCCCGCCGCTGTGGCTGGATCGATCTGGTGGCTCTCCGTTATGCCTGTATGCTCAATGGGGTCACCAGCATGGTAATGACCAAGGCCGATGTACTGGATGATTTTGAGAAACTGGAAGTGTGCTGCAAATACCAGATCGATGGAAAAGAAACCGGAGAAGTTCCGTTCCAGATGCTTCAACACGCCATTAAACCCATCCTTTCTTCCTTTGCCGGTTGGAAATCGGACATAACGGCCACCAGGACCTACGGAGAATTGCCCGAACCGATGAGGGCCTATATTGCTTT
>DASRLM010000687.1:0-3336 GCA_035648455.1 Puia sp.
GGTCAATTGATAATTGACAATGGACAATGCCATACTGCATGGGGTTGCCTTTCATTGTCAATTGTCCATTCTCCATTGTCCATTATCAATTGACCATTGCTTAATTTTGCTACCATGAACAACCCCCGTCCAATAAGAGTACTCGTTGCCAAAGTGGGGCTGGATGGTCATGACCGCGGCGCGAAAGTGATTGCCACGGCGCTCCGCAATGCCGGTATGGAAGTAATTTATACCGGGCTCCGTCAAACACCGGAAATGGTTGTCAACGCCGCCTTGCAGGAAGACGTGGATGCCATTGGCGTCAGCATTCTCAGCGGGGCGCACATGACCGTCTTTCCGAGAATCATCAGCCTCATGAAGCAACACCAGATGACGGATATGCTGCTCACCGGAGGCGGCATCATCCCTGAAGAAGACATGAAAACCCTGAGGGAAATGGGCGTGGGCAGGTTATTCGCTCCGGGAACCACCACAACAGACATAGCGGATTATATCCGGCAATGGGTTTCGGAAAACAAACAGATTTAAAAAACGGAACTATGTATCAGACCCTGCTCACTGCGCTGGCTGAAAATATTTTCACCATCACCATCAACCGGCCGGAAAAATTAAATGCGCTGAATCAAACGGTGATCCGCGAACTGGGCGAAGTGGTGGAAGAAATATATCAGAACCCCGTAATCCGGGGGGCGATCATCACCGGGTCGGGTCATAAGGCATTCGTAGCCGGTGCCGATATAGCAGGGTTTTCCGGATTGGGCAAAACAGAAGGCAGCAGGCTGGCAAAAGACGGTCTTGATGTTTTTTTTAAGATTGAAAATTCGCCCAAGCCGATAGTTGCGGCAGTAAACGGATTTGCGTTGGGGGGCGGCTGCGAGCTCGCCATGGCCTGCCATTTCAGGCTTTGCAGTGATACGGCACAGTTTGGTCAGCCCGAGGTGAATCTGGGATTGATCCCCGGATACGGGGGAACACAACGGTTAACGCAGCTCATCGGAAAGGGAAGGGCCATGGAGGCGCTGCTCACCGGCAATCTCATCCATGCCGGCCTGGCCCTGCAATACGGGCTGGTGAACTACGTAACCACACCAGCGGATCTGCTGGAAAAAACAAAAGGGATCCTGCAGCAGATAGCTGGTAAAGCGCCACTCGCCATTGCCAAATGTATCGCCGCCGTCAATGCTGCTACGGGAAACCCGGAAGGATTTGCCATGGAAACAGCATTTTTCGGGGAGTGTTTCGGCACCGGTGATATGAAAGAAGGCACTGCGGCTTTTCTGGAAAAGAGAAAGCCTGTATTTAAAGGGATATAATCTTTCTGGCACGTTAATTTTATACATTCGCTTAAATCCGTGATATGCATGCTGGGCCACCCCTGAACGATAATCTGCACTGGTATAAGGATGCGATTATTTATGAACTTCACATCAAGGCCTTCCGGGATGGCAACGGAGACGGCATCGGCGATTTTGAAGGATTACTGCAAACCCTGGATTATCTGCAGGACCTGGGGATAACGGCCATCTGGCTGCTTCCCTTTTATCCGAGTCCCCTGAAGGATGACGGGTACGACATCTCCGACTATTATCAGATTCATCCTGCATACGGAAATATCGAACAATTCAAACAGCTTCTCCGGGAGGCCCACAGCCGCAACCTGAAAGTGATTACCGAACTGGTGATCAACCACACATCCGATCAGCATCCCTGGTTCCAGAAAGCCCGCAGGGCGCCCAAAGGATCCCCGGAACGCAATTATTATGTATGGACGGACGACCCCACGCAATACAAGGATGTGCGCATCATATTCCAGGATTTTGAACCTTCCAACTGGAGCTGGGATGCCGTGGCGGAGCAATACTACTGGCACCGGTTCTTTCATCACCAGCCGGATCTGAATTTTGAAAATCCCGCCGTTCAGGAAGAAATGCTGAAAGTGATTGCTTACTGGTGCAAACTGGGCGTTGACGGATTCCGCCTGGATGCGGTTCCTTACCTGTACGAAAAAGAAGGTACCAACGGAGAGAACCTGCCCGAAACCCATGTGTTCCTGAAAAAATTGAGGAGCTATGTGGATGACAATTTTCCCGGAACCGTGTTCCTGGCGGAAGCTAATATGTGGCCGGAAGACGCTGCCGCCTATTTCGGAAACGGGGACGAGTGCCACATGAATTTTCATTTCCCCCTGATGCCACGGATGTTCATGGCCCTTCAAATGGAGGACCGTTACCCGGTAACGGATATTTTCGATCAGACCCCGCCGATACCGGACACCTGCCAGTGGGCAATTTTCCTCCGCAATCACGATGAGCTCACGCTGGAAATGGTAACTGATGAAGAGCGGGATTATATGTATAAGGTATATGCGAAGGACCCCAAGGCCAGGATCAACCTGGGCATCCGGCACCGGCTGGCTCCGCTGCTGGATAATAACCGGCACAAAATCGAACTGTTGAATTGTCTGCTGTTTTCCCTTCCCGGCACACCGGTGATTTATTACGGGGATGAAATCGGCATGGGCGATAATTTCTATCTGGGCGACCGGGACGGGGTTCGCACGCCGATGCAATGGACGCGTGACCGCAATGCGGGATTTTCCAGCGCCAATCCGCAGAAACTATACCTTCCGCTCATCCTCGATCCGGAATATCACTACGAATCGGTAAATGCCGAAACACAACGCCTGAATACTTCTTCCCTGCTCTGGTTCATGAAGCGCATCATCAATATGCGGAAAAGATATAAGGCCTTCGGCCGCGGCAACCTGATCACCCTGCAACTGGGCAACCCGAAAGTATTTGCCTTTACGAGAACCTACGAAGAAGAAACGCTGCTGATCGTCGTGAACCTGTCCAAATTTTCCCAGCCCGCAGAACTGGACCTTTCCGACTACAAAGGATTTTCGCTGATCGAAGTGGTCAGCCGCAATAAATTTCCCAAAGTGAAAGAAGACGGCTGTTATTTCTTCACGCTGGCTCCCTATGCCTTTCACTGGTTTGCGCTGGAAAAAATGAGCGACGAAACCCATGCCCCGTCCGATCTCCCCTACCTGGAACTGAACAAATGGGAAGACGTTCAGCTGCCCGAAAACATCGGGCAACTGGAAGCGGATATTCTTCCGGGCTATCTGCCCAAAACAGCCTGGTTTAACGGGCTGCATAAAATACCGTATTCCATAACCATCAGCAAAAGGGAATACATTTCTTTTAGCGGAAAGCCCGTATTCTGGATGCTGCTCGATGTGGTATATCAAAGCGGCCTGCCGGAAACTTATCAGTTACCCGTATGTTTTATTTCCGGTAAGGAAACGGAAAAGGTAAGGGAAATGAATCCGAA
>DASRLM010000688.1:0-2371 GCA_035648455.1 Puia sp.
TAATTATATCGAACAGGAAAAGATCAACAGCATGACCGCTGAAACCATCGATGACCCTTTTCTCCGGTCATTATTCAGTCAGCCTGTTTTATTGAATGTAGGAAGGATAACGCCCGCAAAAGGACAATGGCTTCTGTTTGAAGTGATGAAAAAAATGAAACCACTGCATCCTGATTGGAAATTGGTGATCATCGGTGAATCTGAAACCGAAGGCAACCTAAAAACGCGACTGCTCGAACTTGCGGGTCACCTGGACCTCCAGGTATACGATAGTGCCGGAGGGCAAAATGCTTCCATGGACTATGATGTTTACTTACTCGGATTCAAAGCCAACCCCTTCAAGTATATGCGCCAGAGCCGCTTGCTGGTTTTCCCTTCCGTGTTTGAAGGGTTTCCGAATACTGTGCTGGAAGCAATGCAAACCGGGCTGCCCGTAGTTGTTGCCGATTGCCAGTCGGGTCCACGGGAGATCCTGGCGCCGGGATCTGACCTCGCAACCAGAGCAGTCAGGGCCGAACTGACGGCTTTCGGTATGTTGTGCCCGGCTTTACCTGCCGCCGATATCAGCATCCCCGTACCCTCATGGATAACCGAAGAATGGATCTACGCCATTGACAGGGTCATGAATGAAAATAGTTTATGCGACCAGTTTATCAGGCAGGGGTATGCGCGGGTCAGGGATTTTGATAAGGATACGATATTGGCTGATTGGAAGAAAAGCATAGACGGTATATACTAACCAGGCCGGCATCAGGTATGCTCCCTTTCGGAAGCGGTGCTTATTTCCCTTCCTTCTTTTATATTCAGGAGCATAAACAATTCAAATATCACGATCAGCGAAAAGGATTCGAACCAATATTCCATAAAAAAGAATCCCAGCAGGATAATCAGGAGGTAACGGCCATAGGAAAGCCGGCGGTATTTTGACGCAAAATAACCAAGGTAAAAGATGGCGAACAACAATACACCTGTAAAACCATATTCTCCAGGCACCTGGTTATACACGGAGAAGGGATAGTTCAGCACAGAATGCATAGAGGCGTCGGCGTGATAATAATAGAGGTAGGTGCGCAGGTGGTAGTATTTGAAATCGGTTGAGCTGTATCGGAATCTTTCCGGATAGGAGCCCAGAGCCCCCACACCAGATGCCCTGAACGCCAGTTTCGAAGAAAAGTTCCCAATGCCCGCACCGAACAAAAAATGCTTTAAGCTGCTCCTGAAATAAAAGTAAGTCTGCATAAATGAAATGAACTTCCCGGGCTTGGTGTCGTAAATAATATCCGGCACAATCAGGTACCCGCTGTCGTTTTGCCGGAGATCCCTGAAGGATATGAGATTGCCGACTGCCTTTTCCAGCTTTTTATTGCTGTAGCTAAAGATGCTGTCAGGCACAGCCTCCGTCCTTTTCACCATTATCATTGAATCGCTACCCTTCACCTGAATTAACACCGAGTCTGTTACCTGTTGCCGTTTGGGATTCTTGTTTAAGACGTACAGTTGTATAAAATAGTTCCGGATATAGGTCCTGTTCTTCGGGGAAAAAAGTAAATACAGAAAAAGAAAGACGAGGCTGCATATCAGTGTCCTGATACGCAGTTTTCTTTCGCGTACGGTGATAATCATCAGGATCAATATCGCCAGCATGATGAAGAACGTAACGTTGCTGGTGCAGAGCACGATGGTCAATATATTCACCAGGCAGAACACGTAGTCCTTTTTATAGAGAAAATAGATCAACCCGAGGCAATTGATGGTTGCATTCACTGTGGATGTATCGAAACTGATACCCAGTATGGTATCGCCGGCAGAAGGACTATTTAACGTTATATCCGCACCATGGCCCCAATAGGTGAGCCACGCCGGATGGATGATCAGAATGGCCAGAAAAAAAACCGATGCCAGAAAGTTGAGGATAAAAAATACCCTGATGGTATCGTGCGTTTTGCCGGCATCATTCCGGTCAATATGAAGTTTTAAATAGTGGATGGATAACAGGCAGAGTGTCCATTGCAATATCCCCATGGAAAAGACCAGCGTGTAATCCAGGTTGTAATTACGCACAACCAGCAGGTATTTTGCGATTTCCAGCAAAATAATCGACAGGTAAAACAGCGGGAGCCTTGAATTTTTAAGGGAAAATCCGAATTTGAAATTCCTCGAACAGACAATCATAAAAATAATCGCCAACACCTTCACCACAAACTTAACATTCAGAAAGAAAATCAGGAAAATCAGCAACTGGATATCGCTGTTCTTAAATATTTGCAGGAGGTTAGGTCTTTTCATGTGTTGTGTTATACGGTGGGTAATCTTTTTAAATACATCCTGGTTATACCACCCCGGCCTCTCCATGCAGCCAGGCCTTCCAGCA
>DASRLM010000689.1:0-3027 GCA_035648455.1 Puia sp.
TATAAAAAATTAACCCTCATTTCAAATTCGCGGCTCAAAAGAAAACAGCAGCTAATATACTGCAAATCACTTTTCCTGCATCGCAATGATTTATGGCCACATGGGTAAAAGTCCCCGGGTTGTTTTATCTTCCGGGGCTCAAAGATCCGGATCATATTCATCACATCATGTACAAATAAAATAATATGCGCAGAAGAAATTTCATACGGGCCAGCGGACTATTCCCTTTTATCGGTAAATCTGTTTTTGAAGCCAGCGCATCGCCCAGAGAAATCAGGCCCGTTCCTGCCCTGCCTGCTGCTTCAAGCCGTGATTTTTTTTACAAACCGGAAAATGCGTGGGCGGCGGATTTTATTCCACTCTATGCCGATGGTGCATTCCAGCTTTTTTACCTGCTGGATTGGAGAAATGAAGCGGCGCATGGAGAAGGAACGCCGTGGTACCGGGTGACCACCAATGATTTTGTTCATTTTCTGGAGCAGGGTGAAATGTTGAAAAGAGGCGATAAAACCGAGCAGGACCTGTATGTGTTCACCGGATCCGCCATCCATGCGAAGGACAAATACCATATTTTCTATACCGGTAATAATCCACACCTGGCCGAGCAGGGGAAGCCGGAGCAGGGCGTCATGCACGCCGTGAGTGATGATATGAAAACCTGGACAAAAATTCCCGAACATACTTTTTTTGCACCGGCAGACCGGTATGAAAAAGATGACTGGCGCGATCCCTTTGTGTTCTGGAATGATCAGGACAGGGAATTCAATATGCTCGTGGCGGCCAGGCATAAAAAGGGTATTCCGAGGCGACGTGGACTCACGGCCTTATGCAGTTCAAAGGACCTGGACAAATGGGAAGTAAGGGAACCGTTTTACGCACCCGATCTTTATTATACGCATGAATGCCCCGACCTGTTTAAAATGGGAGACTGGTGGTACCTGATATTCTCGGAGTTTACGGACCGTGTAAGAACGAGATACCGGATGAGCCGCTCCCTGAAAGGACCCTGGATAGCACCGGCAAGGGATGATTTTGACGGTCATGCTTTCTACGCTGCCAAATCAGCCAGTGATGGAAAAAACCGTTTTCTTTTCGGGTGGAATCCCACACGCGACGGATCAAAAGACAACGGTGGCTGGCAATGGGGAGGCAATCTTGTTGTGCATGAACTTCACCAGGAAAGCAATGGCGAACTGGCCGTAAAAATTCCGCAGTCGGTTGCCCAGGCATTTACAAAAAAAGCGGATCATGCATTCCGGTCCGGCACCGGAAATTACCAGGTAAATAACGGAATACTCAGCCTGTCCGCAAAAGGAACATTTTGCGCCGCGGTAGCGGGCATATTGCCCGGGTTGTGCAGTATTAAAACGGCCATGGTATTTGAAAAAGGAACAAAGGAATTCGGAATCATGTTCCGCACCAGCGAAGATCTTGAAAAAAGCTATTATCTAAGGATAGAGCCACCCAACAACAGGATCGTTTTCGATATGTGGCCACGGGAGCGTTCGGAAGTAAACCAGATGGTTGAATTGGAACGGCCACTTCACCTCAGCAGCGGAACGCCCGTGCGTATGCAGGTTATCATCGAAGACAATAAGGGAGTGGTCTATGTGAACGATACCATCGCCATGAATTTCCGCGCCTATGATCTGCCAGCCGGAAACTGGGGCTTCTTTGCATCAGACGGGCATGTCAGCTTCAGTGAAACGGAAATTGCCACCAGATAAATAATACAAACGGAGACAATAGTATTCAAACTAACGGGATATGAGTAATAAGAACGTAAGGGTTTTCGGATGGTCAGTGATTCTGGCATTGGGCGGTTTTCTTTTTGGTTTTGATACGGCTGTTATTTCCGGCGTGGAAAAAGTGATTCAGGAACTATTCAAACTTTCTCCGTTATGGCATGGCTTTGCCATATCCTCCGCACTCATTGGAACAGTAGCCGGTGCGCTGATATCCGGTAAGCCGGCGGACAAATATGGCAGAAAGCCAATCCTGTTCATCATCGCGCTTTTGTTTGTGATATCGGCAGCAGGCAGCGCCCTGGCAAATAATGTGGAAAGCTTTATCCTGTTCCGGTTTTTTGGCGGTCTGGCGGTGGGCGCATCCTCGGTGGTTGCGCCGATGTATATATCGGAAATTTCTCCTGCACCCATCCGGGGAAAGATGACGGCCTTGTTCCAGTTCAATGTTATTTTCGGAATCCTCGTAGCCTATATTTCCAACTATGCCTTGCGGAATCTGGGTGATGATGCCTGGCGCTGGATGCTGGGTGTTGGCGGGGTTCCGGCAGTAGCTTACTTCTTTTTGCTGTTCCTGGTTCCGGAGAGCCCGAGGTTCCTGGTTAAGAAGAATAAAATTTCCGAAGCAACAAAAGTGCTGACCAAGATAGAGTCCGTGAATATCGAACAGGAGATATCGGAGATCCGTGCGAGTATGAGCGCGAGCAGGGAAAAACTGTTCTCGGGGAAATTCTCCAAATCCATATCCATCGCCTTTCTGGTGGCCATGTTCAACCAGTTCTCGGGTATCAATGCCATCCTGTACTATGCACCGCGGATATTCGAACTTACCGGGCTCTCTTCCACCCAATCCATGTTGCAACCGGTATTGATCGGCATCACCAATGGGATATTTACCATTCTCGGACTGTTTATCATCGATAAGATAGGTCGTAAGAAGCTGCTGATCACCGGTTCAATCGGCATGTCCATCTGTCTTGGACTGACTGCCCATTTATTTTATACGCAGCACTTCGAAGGTTTTGAATTGCTCCTGCTGCTCGTGGGATACATCATGTTTTTCGCTTTTTCTACGGGCGCCGTGGTTTGGGTTTTAATATCGGAAGTATTTCCCAACAGCGTTCGGGGGCAGGGACAATCACTGGGCAGTTTCACCCATTGGTTTTTCGCGGCGATCATTACTTTTTTATTTCCGGTGGTGGCGGGACAAAGTGAAAGGGGCGCAGGATATGCTTTCCTGTTCTTTTCTGTTGCCATGATCATACAAGCAATAGTTGTATGG
>DASRLM010000690.1:0-6134 GCA_035648455.1 Puia sp.
GGTGAGATTCATTATATATATATGGGACCCGGCACACAGCCAGGAACGGACAAATATCTCATCCGGCTGCGGTTATTTGTCAGCTGCCAGTCCACCCAGGGCCAGCTCGAAACTGAAGTTTCCCTCGGCGTTTTTAAAAACTCCAATAATGCGCCGGCTTTTGCTCCCATAACCGCCAGCCTTACCCGGAGTGAACTGATCACCCTGGGTTCGCCAAGTCCCTGCATCATTAACCCCTCCTCCGTATGCTATTGGATCAGGGAGTATTCCGTAATCAGGGATCTTCCCCGGGATCCGCAGGGATATACCATTATTTTTCAACGTTGTTGCCGGATAGACGGTATCCGCAATGCATCTCCCAATGTGAATATCGGAGCCACCTATTCCTGCCAGATTCAGGGAACCAGCAGCGTCGGCGCAACGGGCATCAATTCGAACCCGGAGTTCATCATCAAAGACACCGTGCTGATTTGCCAGAAAAGAAGGTTCCAGCTGGATTATCACGCCCTGGACCAGGACGGGGATTCGCTGACTTATGAATTTGCCACAGGCTATTACGGGGGAAATTTGAACAACGCCATCGTGACCAATCCCACACCTCCCAATTTACTCCTGCCCATAAATTATGCTTCCGGTTTTTCAGGTTTAAAACCGCTTGGGCCGGGCGTCAGCATCAACCGCAATACCGGACTTATTTCCGGACTTGCCCCGGCTTCCGGCGACTATGTGGTGTGTGTATTGCTGAAAGAATATCGTAACGGCGTTAAGCTCACGGAACACCGGAAAGATTTTATCATTCACGTGGATGACCGCTGCGATTTTCCATCTGCAGCCCTGGAGCCCAGCTACATTACCTGCGACGGATTCAATTTCAATTTTCAGAATGAGGCCCCCTCCTCTCCCCTGGTCCATTCCTATTATTGGGACTTCGGCGTGAACGGGGTGAACACAGATACCACCTCGCAGCAGCAACCCACATTTACTTTTCCGGATACGGGCGTTTATAAAGTAACCTTGTTTGTAAATAAAGGAGAGCTCTGCTCAGACAGCGCCAGCACGATCATGAAAGTCTATCCCGGATTTTTCCCGGGATTTACTTCTTCCGGGATCTGCATTTTAAAACCGGTTCAGTTTACCGACACCACCAGAACCCGCTATGGCGCCATTTCTTCCTGGAGGTGGAATTTTGGCGATGGCACATCCATTGCAGATTCCTCCATTATTCCCAATCCAACCTGGCAATACGGCGATACCGGCGTAAAAAACATCCAGTTTATTGTCTCCAGTTCCAAAGGCTGCACAGATACCGTTAGTGCTTCGATCGATATGGTGGACAAACCGCCCATTTCGTTTCCTTTCCGCGATACCCTGATCTGCAGCATCGACACGCTGCAACTGCACGCCGGTGGTGCCGGAAATTTCTCCTGGAGTCCGACAGCTTCCATGCTCAACAGCCTGACGGCCGACCCCCTTGTTTTTCCGAAAACCACCACTTTCTATACGGCAACCC
Organism: Puia sp.; assembly: GCA_035648455.1. Lineage (GTDB taxonomy): Bacteria > Bacteroidota > Bacteroidia > Chitinophagales > Chitinophagaceae > Puia. The sequence goes on from DASRLM010000690.1 coordinate 1,511, forward strand.
TCGAGGAATCGGGCTGTGTGAATTCGGATTCCGTGCAAGTGCGCGTGGTGGACCAGGTTGATCTTAATCCGGGCAATGACTCCACCATCTGCCTGGGAGATACCGCCATTTTAAATCCAACCGGCGACGGACTGTACTTCGCCTGGACGCCTGCGGCCTCGCTGGATTTACCCACGTCAAAGAATCCGCATGCATCGCCTCCAGCAACCACCACCTATACCGTGGTGGCCAGCATCGGAAAGTGTAATGCCTCCGGTCAGGTAACGCTGAAAGCAGTTCCCTACCCCTTGTCGGCAGCGGCGGCCGATACCTTTATCTGCTATCAGGATACGGCTTATCTCCATGCCACGGCAAAAGGGACGCGGTATAACTGGGCGCCCGTAAATTCTTTGAGCAACCCCAATATTTTAAACCCCTATGCTTTTCCGCAGCAATCCACCGTGTACAGTCTTTTCGTTTTTGATACGCTGGGTTGTCCGAAACCGGGCATCTCGCAGGTAAAGGTGGAAGTGAATCCGCAGATCGTTGCTTTTGCCGGCAACGATACGTCCATCGTGGTAGGTCAGCCATTGCAACTGGCGGGTTCCGGCGCCCCAGCTTTTCTCTGGTATCCAGCCATGGGTCTCGACCGGAACGACATCGAAAATCCCGTAGCCATTCTGAATAACGATCAGGAATATATCATGAAGACATTTACGGAAGAAGGCTGTTTTGCCTACGACAGCATACGGGTGAAGGTATTCACCACGGCACCGGATATCTTTGTACCCAATGCCTTTACGCCAAACCACACAGCCAATGCCCTTTTCAGGCCCATCCCCGTGGGCATTTCGAAAATGGATCTGTTCCGGGTGTACAACCGCAACGGCATGCTGGTGTACAGCAGCACCCGCATGGGTGACGGCTGGGACGGGGACTTCAATGGCAAACCACAGGCCACCGGTGGCTACGTCTGGATGGTGCAGGGTGTTGATTATACCGGAAGAATCATCAGCAAAAAAGGGACGATGGTGCTTATCCGCTAAATTTCGATTCAATAAAAAAAATTATCGTGAACAAAATTGCCTGCATCACCGGTGCAAGTTCCGGATTTGGAGAAGCCTGCGCCCTGAAATTTGCTGAACAGCATGTTGATGTGATCATCACCGGAAGAAGAAAGGACCGGCTCGACGCACTGAAAAAAAAGATCGAAGAAACACAGGATGCGAAAGTGTGGGTGGTTCCGATGGACGTCCGGAACAGATCCGCTGTTTTTGAAGCGGTGGCGTCCCTTCCCGAAGCATGGAAAAAAATAGAGGTGCTGGTAAACAATGCAGGGCTGGCGCTGGGCCGCGATAATTTCGACGAAGCATCGCTGGATGACTGGGACACCATGATCGATACCAATCTGAAGGGATTGCTGTATATGTCCCGGGCCATACTTCCATTGATGATCCCGAACAACCGGGGCCACATCATCAATATCGGCTCCACGGCGGCCAAACAGATTTATCAGAAAGGAAATGTGTATTGCGCCAGCAAACACGCGGTGGATGCCATTTCCCAGGCCATGCGCATTGATCTCCTGCAGCATAAAATTAAAGTGACGGCCATTCATCCCGGTGCGGCAGAAACGGAATTTGCCATGGTCCGCCTAAGACACGACGAACAGGAAGCAAAAAAAGTATACAAGGGATACGAGCCTCTGCGCGCAGCAGATATTGCCGAAATAGTTTTCTTTGCGGCCTCCCGGCCCGCGCATGTCTGCATCAATGAACTCGAAGTGACCTGCCTCGCCCAGGCGAATGCTTTTTATCTTTTCAAGGAACCGGGGAACGTTTGAGGGTTGGTTTTATTGTGAAACCCCGGTAATACAGTTGACGGATGACGGTTGACGGTTGACCGACTTCAGGTGCGGATTCGCAATAAAAGTCGGTCATCCGTCAACTGTCAACCCCCTAAAAGTCCCCACTTGCATTCCCCAAACAGAATGCGTATTTTACGTCCAATCCGTTTATAAAACCCTCCAATGAAAACCCATTGCTGCAGGCCCTTGCTTGCTATTTTTTTTCTTCTGAATGCCCACTTCCTCTTCGCCCAGGAAGTGATCCGGCAGGAAAGCTGTGACATTAAGCCTTATCAGGAAGAAATAGACAGCATCAAATCCTTATTTAATTCAAAAGGTTATATCCTGCTTCGCGAAGCGTCCATGACCATGCAGAGCGAATATGAGATGCCCATCGTGGTACCCATGAGCCAGGGTGCCCTGTATGAATTTGTGTTCATCGGCGATCCGAGCTCACGCTTGTATGAGGTCCGGATGTACGACTACGACGAAAAGCAGGTAGTGTATAAGAAAAATATGTGGGGAGACGTGGACGGCAACATCATTTCCTATGCCTATGTTCCCCAGTTCACCGAATACCACATGATCAAACCCGTGCAGGTGAACAAGAAAAAAAAGAAGATCTGCGGATATGTGATGCTGCTTAAAAAGGTGAGGGCGGAACAACCGCATCCCGCCGACCAAGCTCTACTTCGCTAGCGCCTTCGCTAAAGCTACGGTGGTTGAAAAAAGCTACGGCGGGCGATACCGTCATCCGTCATCCGTCATCCGTCAACCAAAACAAAAAGACCCAACTATTTCCCGCCCTTCGGCTTCCCCGCCGCCATTTCCGCCAGCGAGATACGTATCTGAATGCCCCCGCGCGTGGTAGATACGGGCGGTGAACTGGATATCTTGGGCACCGTTTTCCGCTGGTCAAAATAAAATTTAATATTGATGCGGTTGTTGATCACGTAGTCAATAGATGGTGATATACTCACCACCCGCTGGCCGCCCACCGGCAGCGCATCGTTCTGGTCGAGGTAGCTGTTGGACGTGGCATCATCCCGGTAGCTGACATCCAGCCGCAACGTGAGGTCATTCTCCAGTTTACCGGAGGGCCCGTTCTTCCCGGGCAGCGTTATCTTAAAAGGAAGTGGTAGTCCGCGTTTACGGAATCCCAGCCCGAGGGTGAATTCAGTGGAACGCGTTTCACTCATCTGGTAGTCGATCAGGCTCAGGCTCAGCTGCCTGGATTTGCTATAGCTGAATTTGGCCTGCACCTGATTTACAAATTGCATATCCAGATCGATCAGCGGGGCAAATTGTTCGCTGATGGAAATATTCGGAACCAGAAAATAAGGAACGAAATTTCCGGTCAGCGTATCGATAAATCCCGGCTGGCGGATGCCAAAGGGATCCTGGTAGGTGAGCGCACTATTGAAACTGTTCATGCTGAGGGTGCTGGTATATCCATTGCTCACACTGAAGTTGGTAAAGATCTTTTCCATACCCGGTATGCGGCTCAGCCCGTTATAGGTGATCCGCCAGTTGGGCTTGGGCAGATAACCGGAAAACGGATTGAATTTGATATTGGGATTATCTTCATTGATCAATGCAATCTTATCCGGACTCTTTCCGCTGTAGGCGGCAATGAAAGCGGGGATCAGCACATCCTGCGCATATTTCCCATAGCCTTTCGCATACCCGTCTGCGTTAGTAGCACCGCCGGAATAAGGATTCTGGTTGCCAAGCCTCGCGGAAATGATCTGCCGGTAACTTTCAAAGGTTTTGAAGGTGGATGACACTTCATTCGGCTTAAAATTGCCGAACAGTGTTTTCACGGATATGAAACTGATGCTGAAACTTCCCGCCGTATAAGGATTTAACCGGGCAAAGGAGTTTCTTCCCGTGGTATCCTTATACAGTTCCGTATAATTTTTACCAAAGCTTTTATTCACATTCACCGTGATATTCAGGTCCTTTATCGGCTGTATCTGGGCCGCCAGCGTGAGGATCTGATTATAGCTGGCCATGTTCTGAAAATTAAACAGGGTATCGTTGGTGAGCAGTCCCTTTTTGCCGAGACGATTCACAAATCCCGTATCCGGCTGGTCGCCAAATATGTATCCGAATCCCGGTTCACCCGATTTCAGGTCCATGCCCAGTGCCTGGGTGCTGTCCTTATACCCATAAATACTGGAAGCAGAATTCTCCGAATAATTGATGGTCACATCTTTTACGGAAGTGAGCAGGCGGGCGATACTTTTCATAATGCCCGACAAATGTTTCTGGTCGCCGTTGTCGGTATTGGCTTGTTTTTGTTTCGTGCTGTCATTCTTCTTCCCCGGCAAAGGTGGAGCAGTTGGGGATGCCTGCTGGTCCAGCTCGCGCAGCAATCGCCACTTGCTGTATAGCCTGGAAAAATTCAGATCGCCGGTAACCACTTTTTGCTGTGTATTCTGCAGGGCATTACCCAGGTCCACGGCCAGCGTGGACGCGCCCGTCCACTGGTAAGACGATCCATAACCCAGCCGGAAATTGGTCCAGTCCAGTGCCGGCAGTTTATTGGTCGGAACAGTATACGTGAAATTGGCCGTTTGCTGATACAGGATGGTCCTTCCGCCTTTCCAGAAATTCTTCCACATGTCTTTTTTTCCTGCTTTATCCAGTCTGCCGCTGTCCTCATCCACCCAGCCTTTATTGGTTGCAGTGAAATCCACATTGAACGACCGCGTGAGGTCCCACCGCACCACATATAACCTGTCGAACGTGAAAAATTTGTTGAACGTTTCCGGAAGGACATCTTTACCGCCGTCC
>DASRLM010000691.1:0-7265 GCA_035648455.1 Puia sp.
ATTATCATAATAGGAAGGAAGGGAAAAGTTATACAACATATCATTTTCATATATATATATTCTAAAATCATATCCCGGGATCAAAAAACGCTGAATTCTGAAATTCGCATTTATCCGTCTACTATTGTAGAAGATATCTAAGAATCCGAGGAAACCCTCTTGTTTTGTTCTGTTTTCCGTCCAATCCTTTTGAATCCATATAAGCTCCATCCGGCTCTTTATTTGCCATTTGCGGTTTATTTTGAAGGCCGTTTCGATTTGAAACCGCTTTTTAACCGGTGAAAAGACAGGATGGGAGCCCATTCCAGGAATTTCCTGGTTACCCCCCTTTTTCCCCCATTTATAGGCCGTGCTGAAATACCAGATCTTATCCGGTTGAAAAAACGCCTGTACTAAAAAATCATTTCCGGAAGACGGAGCATCCACCCGATACTTTAACCAGGGAAATACAAATAAATCATAATACATTTCCAGTTTTAAGGCCGTTCCCCTTCTGAATACCAGACCTGAATACAATCCTTTTTCATTAACCGGACTCCCGTTTTCCGTATACGCATCCGCATAAATGGATTGATAGGCCGGTGAAATATTCCGGTATAAAAAAGAAAGATCCAGATCGGTACCCAGACTGATCAAAGCGCCCTGAACGAGTGCCAGGTGGCGTTTCCGGTCAACGGCGAGCTCACCAAAAAAATGCATGTTCCGAAACGTGTACCCATAATCAAAACTGCCATTGCCGAGTACACGACCCTTGAAACTATACAGATTGTAGGGTTCGTCCTTTTTTTGAAATGGCCTCGAAAATTGAAAATATATAAAATTCACGCCCGCAGAGAAGCCAGTTTTAGAGAAATTCAAATTTCCTCCGGCAGAAATTTGATTATTGTTATTCCTGTCCGCAATTTCATTCGCCGTCCGGTGATAACCGCTGTTCTCAAATGAAGTGAAAATATCCTCCCTGCCGCTCGTGTCCGTATCCTGATTACTGCTGATCTTTTGCCGGGAGAAAAACAGGGTACTGCTCCAGTCTCCTTTTTTTAGTGTGACCCCTAAACCCCGGTGGAAATTGAATTCACCGGCTGAATGATACGGGCGCAGCCGGGGGGCCTGACGCTTAATCCCCAGTACAGATGCCCCTTTGCTAAAGGCAATCGTCTGCCATTGTATCAATCCCTGACCCAGATTCACGGTAAAATCCCCCAGCGCCAGATCTTTGATGATCCCTGTGTTCCGCAGGAAAAAATGAAAGGAATAAAAATCAAACCCATATTTCCGGGCCCCCCGGAAGAATGGTTCTCCGGCATCTTTCTCTCCGGTCAATCCATATTGCAGTAGTTGCTTATAATTATAGGTGTAACGAAAAAAAATTTTCTGCGGACTTCCCATGTAATAGGCACCTCCCGGGATGGCTGGCTTTTCATAACCTGCCGATTTTTCCAAAACCCGGCCCGACCTGAATAAAAAGGAAGCATCCCCTCCTTTCCATCTTTCACCTAAAGCGGAATACAGCGTTTCCTCTTTGCCAACCTTAACATAAGGCAGCACCCCCCTGATGGTTTGAAGATCCCATCCGGGAACCGCCTGCAATTCATGCACACTCAAAAGGTTTCCCAATAACTTCCTGTACAGTATGAAGTTTTCCACTTGCAACGCGGTCAGTTGCTGCAGTGTATATAATTCGTCAGCGCTGGCATGGTTCAGATCCAAAGGATGGGTTTTCCAATTTTCCAGATCCTGTTCATGGGAATCATCATCGGGCTCCGCATCCCGTTTTTCTGTTACGGACTCCAACTGTCTGGCCTCGTTGAGTTCATCAGGCATATTCTGAGCATAAAGGCTGGAGGCACCCGGCATCAGGGTGACCGCCACGATCAGCCAGCGACATACCCGGCTTCTCATCCGGCTTTATTTTTACCTTCCCAGAATAGGGCTATACCCGGTGTAAATCCCAGAGCAACATGGTAAGCCGTAAATATTTCTACGAGGAGCCTGTTCTTTTTCCACCCTGCCCTTACAAAGGGTGATGCAGCATTGCTTTCGATACCCAGGGAAGCATAAAACTGTTCACTCCACCGGTAGTCAACAGATCCCTCCACATTCATGGGAATGCCTGCTTCTTTTTCCAGTTGCATGCTCAGGAATACAAAGGAGGAAACCTCATATCCAAATCCCATGGTATATTGCTCCGGACCTTTTTCTCCGGTTCCTATACCCTGATTTCCAAACAGCCATGTGCTGAATGCCAGCCCCGCATAGATCTTTTCCGCAGGATGTATCCGCATGCCCAGCACAGCCGATCCGCTCCTGTCCTTGCCATAACCCAGGGCCCTGTCCTGATCATAACAGAACTGGATTCCCAGGGCAATCCTGCCCAGATCTTTTCCATAAGCAAGTGCCATGGCCGTTTCCTGATAGTCTGCATCACCCGTATGCTGAAAAAACAAACCGATCCCCCCGTGACCCGCGGAAAATGAACAGGCTATCCGGGAAAAGTCCAGTTCCTTCAGCATCCACCTTCTTTCCGTCGAAATGGCGATCCGTAAATTTTTCGCGGATCCCAGTACGGCCGGATTGCCGGTAAAAGAAAGGGCATCCGTAAATTGGCCGCTATAGGCTCCGCCCGTTAAATAAACCGATTTAGCCGGCGAGTGAAATACCTGGCCCCTTCCACTTTCCACGATAAAAATCCCTGATACAATTAACAAAACCCATTTCATATCCCATTTCTCCCTGCTAAAATTAAAACCGGGGAATGGCCGGAATTAACGTAAAATGACCCTGCCGATGAAGTTTTAATACGGGATGGAATTAACTTTGCCCCATGCAAATTTTAGATGGTCAGCTGGTTTCCCAAACCATTAAGGATGGTTTGAAGCTGGATACAGCAGCCCTGGTGGCCGAGGGTAAAAAGATCCCGCACCTGGCAGCTGTGCTGGTTGGGAATAATGGGGCCAGTGAGACTTACGTCGGCGCCAAAGTAAAAACCTGTTCCGAGATCGGATTTAAATCCACCCTGATCCGCATGGAGGATACCGTGTCGGAAAACAAGTTGCTTTCCGTGATCAGGGACCTGAATACCGATCCGGATGTGGATGGCATTCTGGTGCAATTGCCTTTACCCAAACATATTTCGGAAGAAAAGGTGATCCTGGCCATTGATCCCGATAAAGACGTGGATGGTTTTCATCCCGTGAATGCGGGCAAACTGGTGCAGGGTTCACCGGCGTTTATTTCCGCTACCCCCCATGGCATCATGCTCCTGCTGAAACATTATAAAATAGAGACCAGCGGCAAACAGGCCGCCGTGATCGGAAGAAGCAATATTGTCGGCCGCCCGATGAGTATCCTGCTCAGCGCCAACTCCAATACGGGAAATGCCACCGTTACCCTCTGTCATTCCCATACCCATAACCTGAAAGAGATCTGCCTGCGCAGCGACATCATCGTGGCTGCCCTTGGCCGCCCGGGCTTCGTAACAGAAGATATGGTTAAAACGGGTGCCGTGATCATTGATGTGGGCATCACCCGCGTCCCCGATCCTTCAAAAAAAAGCGGATTTGCTATTAAGGGAGATGTTGATTTCGCCACGGTTTCCCCGAAATGCAGTTACATCACCCCCGTTCCGCGTGGTGTTGGACCGATGACCATTGCTGCCCTGATGAAAAATACTTTTACCGCCTGTTTGAATAATCTTTAACCGCAGATGACGGATACCATCGATTTCACCGTTCAGACCCTCCCCGTCATGGAGGCTTTTTATACCCTTCAGGGAGAAGGTTTCCACCAGGGCAAAGCGGCTTTTTTTATCCGTCTCGGCGGATGTGACGTGGGTTGTGTGTGGTGCGACGTTAAAGACAGCTGGGATGCTTCCGCCCATCCGCAACTGCCCATCAGTGAAATTGTTTCCATTGCCGGAAACCATTCCGCCAAAATTGCCGTGGTCACCGGCGGCGAACCCCTGATGCATGACTGCAGCGGGCTGACGGAAAAACTAAAGGCAGCCGGTTTTCAAACCCATATCGAAACCTCGGGCGCTTACCCGCTGAGCGGCTGTTGGGACTGGATCTGTCTTTCTCCAAAAAAATTTAAGTCACCCCTTCCGGAAATCCTGCTCCGGGCTCATGAACTAAAAGTGGTCATCTATCATCCGTCCGATTTTGCCTGGGCGGAAAAATATGCCGCCCTGGTGTCCCCGCAGTGCAAACGCTTCCTGCAACCCGAATGGAGCAAACACGAGCAGATCACCCCTCTGATCACGGAATATATCCTGGCAAATCCCGTCTGGGAGTTTTCCCTGCAATTGCATAAATACATCCACGTCCCCTGAACGGACCCGTTTTAACACCAGAATAAAAATCCCGTTCCCGGCGTTCTTTACCTTTGCATCCAACACTTTCCATGAAGAATTTCTGCCTTGTCCTCCTGCTTTTTCATTTTATTCCCGTTCATGCCCAGTATGATCCTTCCAAAGTGAATAAGAAGGCAGCCAAATGGTATTTGAAATCCCAGGACCAAGCCAGAGATGATAAATTTGAAGAGGGCATAGCTTCCCTGAAAGAGGCCCTAAGGATAGATGATCATTTTGAGGATGCTTATCTGTCCATGGCCGGCATGTACGGAGAGTTGAAGAATTATACGGCCTCCATAGACAACTACGAAAAGGCAAGGTCCATCGACAGCGTTTATTTCCTCGATTTCAATCTTTCTTATTCCATTAATCTCGCTGGACTGGGTCAGTTTCAGAAAGCGCTCGACGCCGTGAACCGGTTCAGATCCATTCCCAATCTCAATGAATCCTCGCTGAAGGCTTCTGCCTATCGCGTTAAAACATACCAGTTCGCTTTGGATTTTGCCGCTAAACAAAAAACGGACAGTTATAAATTCGAACCGCAGAACATGGGCGACAGCATCAACTCTGCCGTATCCGAATATTATCCAACCATTGCGCTTGACGGCAATACCCTTATTTATACCCGGCGCGTAAATGGTTTCAATGAAGATTTCTTTGAATCCCACCGGTCCCCCAACGGCTGGTCCGAAGCGAAGGCGCTGGTCGGGAATATCAACAGTAATTTTAATGAGGGTGCACTGAATATTTCGCAGGACGGGCAGTGGCTGATTTTTACCGGCTGCAACTTCCCTGAAGGATTTGGCAGTTGTGACCTGTATATTTCCTATCTCACGCCCCAGGGCTGGAGCACACCGGAAAATCTGGGAAAGAATTTCAATACCGAATTCTGGGAATCCGCCCCTTCCCTGTCCCCGGATAAAAGAGATCTGTATTTTACCAGCAACCGCCCCGGCGGTTATGGCGGCAACGACATCTACGTGTGTCACCGCAGGGAAAATGGCAGCTGGAGCCCTCCGGAAAATATGGGTGCTTCCATCAATACCGCCGGGGATGAAAGCGCACCTTTTATTCATGCGGATAACCTGACCCTTTACTTTACGTCCAATGGTTTGCCCGGTTATGGTGGTGACGACCTGTTCATGGTCCGGAAAAAAACCGATGGCCAGTGGGAGGATCCCGAAAACCTGGGCTATCCCATCAACACGATCGAAAATGAGGGAAGCCTGATCGTTGCCTCAGATGGAAAAACCGCTTATTACGCGAGCGACCGGGCAGACAGCCGGGGGCAGCTCGACCTGTATTCTTTTGAATTAAGAACCGATGTCCGGCCGGCAAAAACGCTGTGGGTAAAGGGAAAAGTATATGACCAGAAAACCGGCAAAGGACTTCCTTCCTCCGTGGAACTCGTCGACCTGGTTTCCAAAGAAGTGATCAGCAACCTGCAAACGGATGAAACCGGTAATTACCTCACCACCCTTCCTGTTGGAAAAGATTATGCTTTCCACGTAAACCGTAAAGGCTATCTTTTCTTTTCCGGAAATTTCATGCTGGGAAAAGAATCTCCTGATTCTGTTTACCATATTGATATTCCGCTGCAGCCCATAGAGGCCAACGCAAGCATCGTGCTTAAAAATATTTTCTTCAACAATAACCAGTACGACCTCAAACCTGCCTCCCAGGTGGAACTGGAAGAAGTGATCCGTCTGCTGAAAGAGAATCCCCGGGTTTCCATTCAGATCAACGGCCATACCGATAATGTGGGCAAAGCGGCCGACAATCTGTTGCTTTCTGAAAACCGCGCCAGGGCCGTGGTCAACTACCTGAAATCAAAAGGCATCGATGGCAAACGCTTGTCCTTTAAAGGATATGGCGACACGCAACCGGTGAGCAATAACAATACGGACGAGGGTCGGGCGATGAACAGGAGAACGGAATTGAAGGTGGTCGGGTAATTCCTCGTGCAAAAGGGATGACGGATGACGGTCTTCAGGTGCGGATTCGCAATAAAAGACGGTCATCCGTCAACCGTCATCCGTCATCAACTTCTTCACTGCGCCCTCAAACTATCCACCGGATTCCCCAGCGCCGCTTTAATGGATTGAAAACTGACGGTGACCAGCGCAATCAATACCCCTGCGATGCCGGCAATAAAAAACAGCTGCCAGGTGATTTCAGTTTGGTAGGCAAAATCCTCGAGCCAGCGGGACATGGCCCACCAGGCAATGGGGGATGCAATGACGATCGCCAGCAGCACCAGTTTCACAAAATCTTTGGAGAGCATACCGGTGATTTGCATTACCCCGGCGCCCAGCACTTTTCTGATGCCGATCTCTTTGTTCCGCTGTTCGGCCATAAATGCGGACAGGGCAAACAATCCCAGGCAGGCTATGATAATGGCCAGTACGGCAAAACCGGTGAAGATCCGCACCATCCGCAACACATCAGCATACATGGATGCAAAACGTTCATCGAGGAATGTATACCGGATCGGCTGGCTCGGTGAGAAATTCTTCCAGACAGTATTGATGGAAGAAAGACTGCTTTTCATATTGCCCGCACTCAGCTTTACGGATACAATGGAAGAACTGATGCCGGGATGCATACACAACGGTCCTATGGGGTCCCGAAGGGATTCGAAATTAAAATCCTTAACTACACCGATCACGTTGAAGACCGTCCAGTTATTGGCAATTCGTTTACCTACCGGATCTTTCAGGTTGAGTTTTTTTGCCATGCTTTGATTGATGATTACCGCCTGGGAATCGGAACGTATGTTCTCCGCAAAATTCCTTCCGGCCTCCAGCCGGATTCCCATGGTTTTAAGATAATCCGCATCAACAGTCCACGACTGGCCGCCCACACCACTTTCTTCTTTTGTTTTTCCTTCTTTCCAAAATGTATTTCCATTCCGCTT
>DASRLM010000692.1:0-4795 GCA_035648455.1 Puia sp.
GGCAGGAGTTTTATTTTCAGTTCCCACCAGTCTTTTGCTGCCGGTTCACTGAGCGTAGATAAAAAATTGATGGCCGCTGGCCAGACCATTAAAATGATGGCATGAGCATTACACGAACCGTAGTCCTGAAATCCCTGGTAAAACTCTTTTACCGTCAGAACGCCGGTCTGCTGGCATTTTTTCTTTTTATGTTGGTGGGCGCCGTGGGCAGGGCCAATGAAGCGGGTCTGCTGGAATACCATTATGCCCTGATCCGCGGTATGCTGATCAATCCGGGTTTTTTAATATTGGTATTACTGCTTTGGTTCCTCTATGCCAGGAAGTGCGAACAGTTTATTTCCCAGACACTGCGAACACCCGGTTATTCTTTCCTGTATACCCTGTCGCTCATGAGAACCGGTAAAGTGTTCAGGCTCCTGTTGCTGGCAGAGGCGCTCATTTATCTTCCCGTTTTATGGTATGTGCTGGTGATTGCCGGTGTGGGTATTCACCTGCATCAGTATGCACAGGTGGTTGTTGTACTTTTATTCAATTTGATCGTTTGTCTGCTGAGCGCCCGATGGTTTCTGTACCTGCTGCATAATCCGGGAACGAACCGCTTTGCGATAAGATGGAAAATCCCTGTTCTTATCCGGAAGAAGTTTTACTGGACCTTTTTTACCCGGTATCTGCTCAACCACCGGAAGGTTCTCCTGCTCGTGATCAAATTATACAACTGCGGCATCCTTTATCTGATGGTATCGCGTCAGCTCGGGGAAGTATATGATCTGAGCATGATTCTCCTGTTCTATTGTTTCGGAATGCTGGGGCACGGCGTGATCATCCATCAGTTCAGGGATCTGGAAGAAAGCCGCCTGTCTTTTTACAGGGGATTGCCCGTATCGCTGGCCGGTCGCTTTATGCAATACGGATGTTTATATTTTATTCTTTTCATTCCCGAAATAATAACCATCAGCAGGCTTACTCCTGCGTATTTGCATCCTACCGACGCTTTCCTATTTGGTTTTTTGGGTTATGGCCTGCTGCTGCTGCTCAACAGTATTTTATTTATTAAACCATTCGGGAAAAAGCAATACCTGAAAATTGTGGTGGTTATTTTCTTTATCCTCTTCGCCGGCATCCTGACCGGAACCATGATCTGGCTGACCATGCTATCCTTCCTGTTTTCCGTTTATCTTTTTTTCAGCAGATATTACCGCTATGAAAGCGTTTGAACTGCCCGGTCATGGCTGTTCATTTTTCAGGTGTTTATCCAGAAATTCAAAAGTCCCCACCGCATGTATGCTGTGCGGTCCCACAAAATGTTCTATCCGCACATTTTCCGGGATTCCGAGTTCATCGTAATGCCGCCGGATCCTGGCAAACTCAAAGTCGACCAGTTCATCAATGGAAACCATATCCTGATGACCGCGTTCCACCATGAAGGGTCTTGGAGCGATCAGCGCAGCCATTTCTGCATAATTGAAGGTATGTCCAAGGTCCCATTCATCCATATCATACTCATTCGTATATACATAACCGAAAGGGTAATCCACGGTGGTGGTTTTTACCACCCATTCATTAAAGTCGGCTGAACAAATGGAGAGCGCATATCCTTCCACCAGCGCAGGAACCCGCATGGCCGTTTTGCCTCCATAGGATAACCCATAAAATCCAATCCTGGCCTTATCAATAAAAGATTGTTGCCCCAGCCATTCCACAATGCGCCGGTGCTGGGCAGTAATTACGGAGAACAGGGTGAGGCCGATCGGATTTGCCTTTCTTTGAAGCACCCGGAATTTTTCACCACCCCGGTAAAAATTATGCGGCGCAAAAGTAACGTACCCACGTTCCGCCAGTTTAACCGCAAATGCTTTATAAATCTTATAGGCATCCGATGCCGTGTCTTCATTCACCACATCTTCCGGAAGGTTTTCCAGTCCGTGCTGGCAGACCACCACCGGTCTTTTTTCTCCCGGCTTTATGCCTTTGGGAATAACCAGGATCCCCCAGACAAATACGTCGGGATTAAATACATCCAGCGTGATTTCATAGCTGGTCCATTTATCCGTTTCTTTCAGCAACCTGGCTTTGGGATTGGCCGGAACAGAAGGCACAGGTAGTTCACCCAGCACCGCTCCCAGTTCCTTGCGGAGGACGGCTTTCACCGGCCGCTGCGCAGCCGTATCACCCTGGAGGGCCTGCCAGACGTGTTCGTCGCGGGTACGGTGACAAACCGCCACCACCCGCTGCACATGTGCTTCCATTTCCCGAACGGCGCGTTCCTGTCTTTGTTCGGGATCAACCCATTCATTTTTCCTGATCTGATATGGCGACAAACTGAACTGAGCGGGCAGCTCCACTTTTAAACCATGGGCAAAAGCTTTTAATGCAGCCGGGGAAAAGGGACTGACCGCAGTGCCCGAGCCGCCTACCCATTGCAGATGATTTTGCCCCGCCGGCACCAGCGCTTTGGCCCTGTTGAATTCCGCCTGTGAACTGGTGAATCCGGGTGTGGTTATGATACCGGGTGACGCCCCGGAACGATCGTCTGTAACAGGAGGCGGACCGCTGATTTCCGGTCCTTTCGCATATTCCACGATCAGCGGGCGGGGCCAGGCCATCACGGCAATTTCCGCATCACTGAAATGCGTAAGCAATCCAAATACATTGCGATAAATGGGTTCCTGCCAGAGTTTTTCCCGGGCATCAAAATATCCGCTGACCAGGGTGGAAGAAATGCGTTGATCCAATGCTGCAGCGTATAAAGACAACAGACCTCCTTCTCCATGTCCGGCCACACCGATCGGCAGGTTATTTCCCTCCAGTTTATTTCTTGATTCCAGCCAGTCAATGGCTGAAAATATTTTTTCCAGCTCGTAGCCGATCACGTGGCGGCCCACTTCGTAGGCCTGACGGTATATCCATTCCCGGTGGGTCTGATTGGAAAACATGTTCAGGGATTTGTTTCCGGAATAGCGGTCGTCCCTGCTGATCAGCACCGGTATGATCACTTCGAAGCCTGCATTGGCCAGTTGCTGCGCAGCTCCGAAACCTGCATCAGGAGCCTGTTGCAATCCCGCCAGAATTTCCGGAACCACATCGGCATCCGGAACCATAACCATGCGGGCGCGGATCTTACCCCTTGGCTGCAATAGCAACCCTTCTGCATACAATCCGTCCAACACCTGCCAGCGGATCGCGCTGATGCTGCATCCGGCGAGTTCTATTTTAAAGGTCTTCAAACCGCGGGCGTGCAGATTGGTTAAAATTTGAAGTTGTGGCGCAACCCGGTCTTCTGCAAGCCCGACACGCGCGGCCAGCAGTTTATATTCAGAAGCAATGGACTGCTGAAAGGCAGGCACCGAAGAAAAATCCCGGTTCCACAATCCGGCCCGCTCTTTTTGAATGCGGCTTGTTTCTCCGGTTAGGAACCGGTCAACACCCGCCACCATTTTTACCGAAAAATCAGTCTGTTCAGTTAACGGCTCACTGGTAAAAGGAAATGGATGCTGAGCCTTTACGGTAAAGGACGAAAGGGAAAAAAGGCTCAGGAAAATAAACGAATGCCGGGCCGGTAATAAAGCAGAAAAAGCCATCATGGTTTAAAAATATGGGGTATACTAAAGATAGTGTTTTTAGGAATTGGCTATTCCCCTGGCGAACCTGCAGAGGGATTAATTTTACTTTTGCTTTCCGGGCGAAAAATTGAAGTCAGTTTTGATAACCGTATTTTTTAACTCACCAAGTCCTTCTGTGCACAGCGTTATTTCATCTCCGGGCTGGATCCTGCGATTACAGAAATCCTGCGGGATGGCACCGCCGCCGATGATGATGTCACCCGGATATAGATCCACACCGTAAGAAGCGCGCTCAATGATCTCTGCAAAAGTTCTGTCCATATTGCCGAGATTATCATCACCCAGGTGCCGGCCATTCAGCAGGCAAGATACGGGCAGGTTCCAGCTCCTGCCCACATGATTTTCTTTACAGGGAATCTCAAAGGACCTGAGATCATCTGCAGTTATCAAAAACGGACCCAGGCTGCTGGCAAAGTGCGTTTGGAGTTTACGTGTATAGAAATCGTTCATGATTATCAATCCCCCAATATATTCATCCGCCTGATCAGCCGGGATATTCTTTCCCTTTTTACAAATGACCGCGGCGGCCTGCCATTCAAAATCCAGGTCCTCAAAATGGTCCGGCATGCAGGAGATGTTGCCCGGACCCGTAACCGCATGATGATTCCGGAAAACATATCCGTTCTGAAGGGAAACCGGTCTGGGCACAGGCGCTAACAGCTGCACCTCATCCATCCAAAAGCCCGTGGATTGCAGGGCAGGATAAGCATGGATATGCCGTTCCGCCTCCTTCGCCAGGGGAAGATAATGATGCCAGTCCCGCAGGAATGCATCCATGGTCGCCGGCAATTTTCCGTTAATGGACCGCAGGCAAAAAATCCGCTCCTGATGGATAAAACCCAGGTATTCCTTCCGGTTATGCAAATAGGATATCAGCTTCATATCTTAAATGAAATAATAGTTTGAATAATTTAAAAGGATAAGAAATTACGCCTGGTGCCTGACTTCCCCATTGAAGTAATAAACGATAACGACCATTACGTTTAAGCGACAAATATAATTCTTAAACAACAGGTTTGAGAAATCTGTGTATGATGTACACATCAATATTCCTGCGTGGCATGAAATATGATTACTATCCTTTATGATTCATTCATCCGGAATAGCGGTGTTCATAGATGCCCTCGTCTGGATACCATCGTCATTTCGTTTACGGATGTGCATGACCGTAACAC
>DASRLM010000693.1:0-4241 GCA_035648455.1 Puia sp.
CAGCACGATGTTACCAGCCCCAGGCCCTATTCCAGGATCCATCAGTTGAACGGAACAAAAGGAATGGCACGTAAATATCCGGAACCGGCGGTGATATCTTCACTGAAAAATCCGGATGACTGGCTGACTGCGGCAGAGATGAAGGACCTGGAAGAAAAGTATACTTTACCCATTGTGAAACACGTGGGGGAATTTGCCAAAAAGATTGGTGGCCATGGCGGCATGGATTTTATCCAGGACTGGAGACTGATCGATAATCTGCGCAACGGACTGCCGCTTGATCTGGATGTATATGATTCGGCCTTATGGAGCGCCATTTCCCCGCTCAGCGAAAAATCCGTTGCTTCGAAATCGAGAACAGTGGATGTTCCCGATTTTACGCGCGGCGCGTGGAAGACCAATAAACCGTCTGCACTCACCCTGGATGGCGGAGGAACAACAGCGGTAAGGAATGTAAGTGGTAAATAATATTATTTCCAGTTATAATTCGGTTTGGGACCCATTTCGAAAAGCAAATATTTTCCGTTGACCAGATCGGCGTGGCTGATGAAGGGATGTTCTATGGTTTTTCCGTCCAGACTTACTTTTTGAACATATTTATTCTCTTCGGATAAATTTTTGGCCACAATGTCCAGCTGATGCTCGAGATCATTGGCTTTAAAATGCAAGGTCAGCTTGGGAAATTGCGGCGCTCCGATGGCATAGATACCCGAACCCGGTGCAACAGGATAAAATCCCATCACGCCGAATATATACCAGGCCGACATCTGGCCGCAATCGTCATTTCCATTAATGCCCAGGGGTTCATTCCGGTAATTGATACGGGTATGCGTTCTCACCAGTTCCTGCGTTTTCCACGGCTGACCGCAATAATCGAACAAATAGATATAATGATGCCCCGGTTCATTATCGTGGTGATAATGGCCCTGCGTAAAATTGGAATCCAGTTTCGCAGCAAATTTTTCATTGCCACCCATCAGTTCGATCATCCCGGGAACGTCGTGCATAGCACCAAAGGCATAGGTCCATTTATCACCTTCCGTAAAACCCACAGTATCCGGAAAATTAAATGTTCCGTCGAATTTGCGCGGTCCGAAAAATCCCGTTTCCGGTATAAATACATTCTTATAATTTTTGCTCCATTTGTTTAACAGGTTATAATCGTCTGTTTTTCCCAGATCCCTGGCTACTACCGAAACGCAATAATCATCATAGGAATATTCAATGGTCCTGGAAACTGATTCGGACGTTTTATCCACGGGTACAAATCCCACGGCATGTTCATAACTCATACCGGCCCTGGCTTCACTGGCCGTCCACGGGTCCCGGTCGGCCCACAGGTGTTTGGTATCACAATCCGGGGGCACCATGGCATCATGGCGAATGGCTTCGTAGGCCAGGTTCACATCATATCCGCGAAATCCTTTGATGTACGCATCCGCGATAACGGCATCGGCATGGGTACCGATCATAATGTTTGTTTCAGCCGGATTGGGCCACATCGGCAGCCATCCGCCCTCTTTATACATCTGCAAAAGGGAATTGACCATGCCATTCACCAGTTCGGGTTGGGTAAAGATCAGCAGCGGATGCAGGGCCCGGTAGGTATCCCACAGGGAATAATCCGTATAAGAAATGCCATTGTGTACCCGGTCGTCAAAGGCGCTGTAATATTTTCCATATTCTGAAAATTCCCTGGGGAAAAGCAGGGTATGGAACATGGCCGTATAAAAAATGGTTTTTTGCGCATCCGGCACATCAGCCACCTGAATCCGGCTCAGGTTTTCCTGCCAGATGTTCCGGGTACGTATCGCGAGTTTGTCAAAATACCAGTCAGCGATTTCCTCTTTAAGATTTTTTCTTGCCTGTTCCAGGCTGATAAAGGAAGTGGCCATGCGAACCAGCACCTGCTCCTTATCCTCTGTTTTGAAGCTGATGTAGGCGCCCATGCGGGTACCAAATTGTTCGGTAGTGGATGGGAAAATTTCCGACCCGCTCCAGGTACCGAATGCGTCAAACGGCTTGCTGAATTGAATGATGAAATATCCTTTGAAATTGGGAAGTTCCGGTCCAAGCTGCGCAGATTGTCTGTCAGGATTATATCCCGTGATCTCCCTGTTCTCCTTGTCCACTTTTACAAACCCCTTCAGCTTTTTTATCCGCGATTCCACATCGTTGGCCTGATCGGCGAGTGCAGGATTCAGGTTGATGCCCTGAATTACAATATGCGACTGATCCGAACGGGGGAAAGTAAAACGGAAAAAGCCACAACGGCTGGCCGCGGCGATTTCCCCCCTTATCTGTTTTTTATTTCCGGCCTGGAGCAAAACGGAATAATAATAGGGTTTGGCTATCTCATCCTTATGGCTGAAAGGGAGGCCCCTGTTTTCCGGCAGCGTCTTCAATTCCCCAACTTCGGGCATTACAGAAAAGTATCCGTAATCGCCCATCCATACCGTGGGTTGATGGGATCCCATAAATCCCATCACGGTGCTGTCCTCATAGATATAAGGCATCCGGCTCATTTTGTTCTGGCTCGTCTGCACTACAAAATTGGTCATGGCGTGCGGATCACCCACCGTTGGAAAGGTACCGCCGCCCTGCAGATCCTTCTCAAAACCGGCGAATGGCGTTCCGATGAGCGGATTTACAAAATCTATTTCCTGCTTTTTCTGCTGATTGCTTTTTTGTGCATACCCGTTCAATATCAGACTGCAAAGAATCAGGGACAGCATGGGTATTTTTAATAACGTTTTGATCGGCATATGGCTGATTTGACCGGAAGAATATAAATGTTTTTATTTTTTGAAAACGACCTTGTACACCACCGCAAAATCGGAAGGATAGTGCGCAGCAGGTTTTATGCTGAGCGCATCATTCTTTTGCGTCCAGCTGACTTTATCCGCACTTCCCATCATGGAAATATCCGCAACCAAACCGTGATTCATTTTAATGCCCAGGGATTTGACCATCGTGCTTTCCGTGGAAAGGCCCAGGGTGATCACAAACAGCGTATCTCCTTTAGTGGTGAACCGGATGTCCTTTGCATTAAACGGTATGGTCTGATCGGCAAAGGCGCCACTGGCGGAGCGGGTAGGGCCCTCTCCGTACAGCTTCCATGGCCGGGTTCCGTAAATGGCATCGCCGTTTACATCCAGCCATTTACCCGTACCCAGCAACACCTGGGTTTCCTCATCCGTGATGGTGCCATCAGAACGGGGTCCGATATTCAGCAAAAGATTCCCATTCTTACTTACGATGTCGATCAGGTTGGTGACCACGTAGCGGGCCGATTTAAACGTATTGTTTTTGATATATCCCCAGGAGATATTTCCGAGGGCATCATCGGTTTGCCAGGGCAGCTGGCGGACAGAATCCAGTTTTCCTCTTTCCAGGTCCAGCACGGCCACGCCATCGGGAAAGGAGCGGTCGTATTTATAATTGATCACCACGCCTTTGTTCCACTGCAGGCCCATATTATAATAATAAGACGCAAAAGATTTACGGTAAGGTTCCAGCGCGGGTTGCTGAATCCACCAGTCGAACCAGAACAGTTGCGGCTGGTATTTATTCACCAGTTCCGTGCTGCGCAGCAACCAGTCGTTCATAAACTCCGGTGTCATGGTTTCATTTTCCTGCCTGGCAGGCCCGTAAAAATCGGCGTATTCCGGATCCAGCACATCGGATTTAAATTCACGACCATGATTGAAAAAGAACCAGTGTTCAATGCGGTGGGAGGAAAGACCAAAGATCAATCCCTGTTTGCGGATCTCTTTGGACAACTCTCCGATGATATCGCGTTTGGGCCCCATGTTAAACGCGTTCCATCGCGAAAGGGCGGTATTGTACATGGCAAATCCGTCATGATGCTCCGCAACAGGAACAACGTATCTGGCCCCGGATTTTTTAAACAGGGTGACCCACTGTACGGGATCAAATTTTTCGGCTTTAAACATAGGAATGAAATCCTTGTAACCGAATTTATCCTGGGTGCCGTACGTGGCCACATGGTGTTTGAATTCATCGGAAGCCGTATCGTACATATTGCGCGGATACCATTCGCTTCCGAAAGCAGGAACAGAGTAGACCCCCCAATGGATAAAGATGCCGAATTTGGCATCCCGGAACCAGTCAGGTGTCTGATATTTCGAGAGGGATTCCCAGGTTGCCTGGTATCTCTCCTGGGCCTGACCCTGCAAACTGAAATTGATGAGAAAACAAATCAGGAAAAACCGGTAAAG
>DASRLM010000694.1:0-2266 GCA_035648455.1 Puia sp.
GGCAAGTTGCTCTCCAGCAGAGCCGGCTTCCTCTTCAGATGCACAGAATAAAGGTAAAAAACCGTGAAGACTTATGTAAATAACAGGATAAAATTTTGAAAACAACATAGCAGGGATCGAAATGAGTATCCTTTCTGTAGACAGCATACTACGTTGCCATATAATTGCCAATACCAATCATAATGACCGACAGGATCAACAATATTATACCCAACCACAAATAGATCAGCGTTTTTCTTCCGACAGCTTTCCATTCTTTCAACCACAGCCCCCACAAATTGCTGAAAATTATGATGGAAGACATGTGTATACTCCAGCTGGCAAAATCATATTTACCCATTTTCGTCGTACCCATGCCATAGAAAAAGAACTGACCATACCACATAATGCCGCTAATAAGAGCCAGCAGGTAATTGCGAATAAGGACAGCGCGGGGTCGGACAGTATAATCATCAAATGTTTTTTCCCGGTAACTGACGATCACGACATAAACAAAATTCGTGGTGAACCCACCAGATAACGCAAGCACAAATATTGGATTGTTCATAAAGACCTTTGCCGTTCCCAGATGTACTGCCGCGGATGCAATCGGTGCACCCGCCCGTATGGCAAAAGCCATACAGGCACTCATTACACCACCCATAACCGCCATTAGCAGTCCTTTGAAAGCTGAAAACTCTTTAACAGACGCTTTCTTTTGATCCGCTGACAGATATTTGTCCTTGAGCACGCCTGCGTATCCACAAAAGATTATTCCGATGATGCAGACCAGAAATCCAAGGACAATGACATTGCCGGAACGGGTTGTTAGTAACATGCCAGCTTTATGGTCAATGATTGCCGGCACAAGCGTGCCAACAATCGCAGAAACGCCCAGGCAGATCGACTGACCAAGTGCCAAGCCTAAATAACGCAAACCCAGGCCGGCCATCAACCCACCGAACCCCCACAGCACCCCGAACACATAGGTCCATAACAAACTGGAAGAAGAACTATGAATCAAAATGCTTTTAAGATCGGGCGTTGTTAACCACCCGCCGACCAAGGGCATTACGATCCAGGCAATTAGCCCGAGCGATATCCAATAGGTATGCCACGCCCATTTCTTTATCCAATGCGAAGGGACATAAAAACTGGCGGATGAAAATCCACCAATCCAGTGCAAAATAATCCCAAAGACTTGCTCCATAATACTGATCCCCGGTTTAACGAGATTATTCTATCCGGAAGCGTGTCGTGACATCGATATGCATTTCTGCGCCCGGAACAACCGATTTCGGCGAACCGCCGACTGCTTCTATCTCCATAAATTTGGCGGTGTCACTGTACACGCTGTATCTGACTCCCTTTTTAGAGGGGGGGACCACTGGGTTGGCATCCCGTATGTCGATAAAAGGCTGCGTTACCGGAGGATTTTTCGCACTCCGCCGAACAATTAAATTTCGGGACGGATCCCGGAATTCAATCCAGGGAACTTTTTTATCCAGCGCAATCTGATATCGCATGGATCCATCGGTCACCGTATGGCATATATTTTTCTCCCATTTGCGCTGCGGCATACTGGATTCGTCATAAAGATCCCATATGGACGACTTGACCGAGCAGGGAAATGCAACTGCGCATTCCGGGCCGGAATCGAATTGGCAAAGGGTCCAAGGTGCCAGTAAACAATCTTTACGCTTCAGTTCCCGGTGACCGATGTAGGTAATACTCTCCCGTATATGAAGGCAGATTTCATTTTCCCCCGATTTCATTTTGATCCGCCTTTTAAAAATAGTAGGAACGCCATGACCCTGGTTATTTATCAGATCTACTTCTCCGGCAATGATTGTTCCTCTCTGACTTTCGTCAGTAACCAAATAGCGAACGCCTCGGAGCCCAGGAGGTACCCGCCACAGACCCGTTGAATACTGATAACCCAGGCTCGTACCCTCCGGTGCCGGCCAAAGGCCGTCTCCTCCCGGATTCTGGTATTCAGTTTGGCAATTGTACCCGGCAACCGCGGCCGGATTCACACGGTTTAAAACCTGACCATTCAAAACAGTGAAAATACGTCCTTCCATGTCCAATGCTATGATTGCACCAGCCTGAAGGTTTCCTATCAGGTGAACTCTCTTTCCTGCCTCAGCAAATGCTGCCATTAAATCCCTGGCTTTCATTCTTGATCCTTTAGGAAAGGTGAAAGACTTCTTTAAGCGTGTCTTCTTTAGCCATTGGGGCATCTTCGTTCTCTGAAACCAATACTTCTTTCATATAAGTCCACCAC
>DASRLM010000695.1:0-3844 GCA_035648455.1 Puia sp.
CAATAAAAGAGATCAGCAGGAAAAATTATAAACACAGAATTCACCTGGATAACAAGGATGAATTCGGACAACTGGCAGACGCGTTCAATGCGATGACGGTTCGCCTGGAAGAATTTGAAAACAGCAACCTGAATCAGCTCATATTCCAAAAAACCAGAGCGGAAGCGGTCATCAACAGCCTGAAGGATGCCAGTATCGGCATAGACAAAAAGGAGATGGTTCTCTTTGCTAATCAACAGGCCCTGCAGCTGCTCGGACTGAAGACTGAAGATGTTGTTGGCAGATTGGCAAATGAGCTAAGCGCCAAAAATGATTTGTTCAGATTTCTTATGACGAATGAGAACAATAACCCTTTCAAAATAGTGCTCGACGGTAAAGAGAATTATTATGTGAAAGAAGTTATCGAAGTTTCCCAGGCCGACACAAGCAATAAAGTTATTGTGCTAAAAAATATCACTTCCTACAAGGAACTGGATGTGGCTAAAACCAATTTTATCGCCACCATTTCCCACGAGCTTAAAACCCCCCTGGCTTCCTCTGATTTCGGTTTAAAACTCCTTGAAGATAACCGCATAGGGGAATTAACAGTGGAACAAAAAGAACTTGTTTATCAATTAAAAAATGACAATCAGCGAATGCTGAAGATCTTAAGCGAATTGCTGAATATGTCCCAGGTTGAAGCGGGAAAAATTCAACTGAATATTCAATCCGTTTCTCCCTATCAGATCATTGAAAATTCAATCAATGCAGTCAGCACTACCGCTAAAGAGAAGTCTGTTCAGTTGGACCAGGACCTCGAAACCGGCTTACCACAAATCAAAGCAGATTCAGACAAAATAAGCTGGGTTCTGAATAACTTTTTGACGAATGCCATAAGATATTCACCTGAAGAAGGCAAGATCCTTGTTTCAGCCACAAAAACGACCGGTCACATCAGTTTTGCCGTTACAGATCATGGACCTGGCATTGACCAAATTTACATCAACCGTATTTTTGAACGGTATTTTCAGGTTCCGGGCAGATCTGATAAAAAAGGTTCCGGCATCGGGCTTGCCATCTGCAAGGAATTCATAGAAGCTATGGGAGGAAAAACCTGGGTCAAAAGTCTGCTGGGAGAAGGAAGCACTTTTGGATTTGATCTGAGCATATGATATTCAGAGCAGCACAGATTATCTCCGTCCTTACAACAGAAAACAATTGTAATTCTGCAGGAAAACGGTAAGTCTTTTTATTGCAGCAGATTCACCGGGATTTCCTTTATTGGTATTATCCGGATGTCCTTATAAAATACTTCAGCGCCTTCAGATTGAATCTGCAATTTTCCTTTTATCATGGGAACTGATTTATCCCCTTCCTGCTGGCTGGAATGAAACAACACCATCATCACCTGACCATTGACCATGTGAACACTGGTACCATTAACACAATACAAATCGACCGTATTCCATTCGCCGGTAGGATTTTCGGCATCTGTCGCTTTTCTGCAATACCTGCCTGCTGTGGCCTTTGCACTGAAAGTAATGAGAGCAGCTCCCGGATGATAAACATAAACGCTGTCCGATTTCTTTATTGCCGGAATGTCTTCCATCCCTCCCGCCACACCCCAGTATTCCCCGCAGTTTCCTTCTTCAATCTGAAACTCCTGGGAACGCATCCAGGCTCCATAATCGGCGCCCTGCGGTCCGACAGAAAAATAAAGCAACCCGCTATCCCGCTTCTTGTTTTTCTTTGGTCCCCATGTTTTAACGCCCCATTTGAATTTAAGCTGGAGATGAAAGTTCCCAAATTCCTCATGAGTGGATATGGCACCGAATCCTTCACCTGAAATATGGATCAGACTTTCCCCGCCCTGGTTTATGACGGTGAACACATGATCGGGATCTTTATTTAATCCTACCGGAAGATCACCTATTTTTTTGCCGGTTGAATCGACCGGAGGACCGAGATAAGTGTCCCAGCCTTCAAGATTTTTTCCGTTAAATAAATCTCTCCATTTTTCGCTCCATTCACTATGGCTCACAAATCCCATCCATGCAATAACCGAGAGGCCTAATAAAAAAACCCGCGTATTTTTTTTCATAAAATGATCATTCAAAAAATGAAGCTCAGGTATTCAGGGTTTCCGCGTTGCACCGGTCATACCCGAAGCTCCCGTCGTATTGTCTTCCAGGAACTTGTTGTAATCCTCCAGATACTGCTGAGGCGTAACGGATCCTTCTCGAAGGTGCGAGACATTGGTGCTTATACAGAGATACGCAAAATCGTACAGCATTTTAACAATTTCCGGTTTTGGCCTGAGCGTATGATCCTCAGCAGACGTAAATGCACCCCGCTTGCCGGTCTTTTCATCTCTTGCTATTTCCAGGATGGCGTATTCCAGCGGCAACCGGGCCGTCTTAACCCTTTTCAATATTTCGGGGGAATCAGCCACTGCTTTTTCTGCCTGGTTGAATAATTGCGTATAGACTCCGATTAATGAATCTGAAAGAAAAGTTTCCTTTTCCTCAACCGGGGTTTGGTAAATGCCCAGTTTACGACCTGACTTTTCCATCTGATCATGCAACAGATCAATGTATGCGCGGATCATTTTTGATGCATGACCATAATACCCGGATAAAAAATCATCCATTATACGGTTGACATTCAAATCTGGATTCCACAGTAGTTTGGCGATCAGGTAAGCCCTGAGTTCTGCAAATTCTCCACCCTTCTCAGGATTTGCTTCTTCAAATATCGCCTGCACTCCCTTGCTGTGTAAATATTGAAGATTGGGTTTTAAAGTACGCAGGTTGGGAAAAGGTGAAACCAGGTTACGGAACTGCACTACATAATCCCAGATGATGATGTTGCCTGTTAATCTGGCCCAGCCATTCAGATCGTGGCAAAAAGCGGTATCGCCGATCTCAATGGGAACATTCCGGGGGCTTTCAATATTGCACAACATGATGTTCACATTTTTTCTGGGAACGATCCCAACCGGGGGAACGCGGGTGTACTGATAAGCCAGGGTTGAAATGGTTTTGTCCGGAAACCGGTCG
Source organism: Puia sp. (assembly GCA_035648455.1). GTDB lineage: Bacteria > Bacteroidota > Bacteroidia > Chitinophagales > Chitinophagaceae > Puia. Next base: position 3,039 of record DASRLM010000695.1, read on the forward strand.
GCCACCTGATTGATGAAGGGCAGTAACGATCCCATTCCAGTAGGTGAATACTGATCCCTGTGGGTGCTGTACATCCTGGTCCCGGGCGCAGCATGTATTGAATCCAGGCGGGAACAAACCGGGCAGCGACAGTAATTTGTATTGTCATTCTGACTCACGGACCAATACTGCGGAACGGGGTTTTCTTCGATGGCTGACTTCAACCGTTTACAAACAATATCCAGAATATCGGGATTGGTCCAGCATAACTGGGCTTCCGGACTTCCCGAGGCATCTGCTTCCGGATGCCGGGTGCCCTGATAAAAACTGAAGTATTCCGGATGCGTTTTCCCAAATTCGCCGGCGCTTACAAATTGATTTGCTGTATGAACCCAATACCCCCACTCATTACCGGAATCATGACCGCCAAAATGAGAATCCAGTTTATGCCAGTCCATATATTCAGGATCATAGGCATCCGGATAAAAATCCTCCCGGTAAGTAAAAGCCGGTATCTGGATATCATGAATCGAATGCAGCACAATCGTTTTCCGGCTGGGCACATAGGTGACCTTAGACGAATACTTCCGGCAACCCATATATTCTTCCAGAAATGTATATACGCCATACAGCACGCCCTTCCCCGTTCCTCCGGCGATGACCAGTCTTTTTCCGGTATTGCGGATATACAAGCCGTCCTTTCCCAGTTTTTCGAAAGGAACATCTTTCAGCTCGGGACGGTTTACCCTGCCGATGAGAATTTCGCCGGCAAGGGGCTTTGTATTGTCTGCCGCAATGGAAATCAGGGCGCCGGAAATCCGTTGAAT
>DASRLM010000696.1:0-4065 GCA_035648455.1 Puia sp.
ATTATGAGGACAGGGGGAAGCAATTTAAAGAAGCGGTTCGGGATTTGTAAAAGGCAATGAGCAAGCGAAATACTTATATTAAATACTATACCTGAAAAACCATTTTTCTTTTACCTGTAAACAAGAAACGAAATTTTGTCTGGGAACATTTCCATAGAAAGACGTGCCTTTAAGCACCTGGGATCAAGGACCAGGGGTGATAAAGTGATCTGGGCCGTAGTGATGCTGCTGGCATTGGTGTCCCTGTTGTCCGTATACAGCTCCACGGGTTTGCTGGCGTATAAAATGTATAAAGGCAATACGGAGATCTATCTATTTAAGCAATTTGCTTTTATCATCGCCGGCGTGCTGATCATTTATTTTGCCCACCAGGTGAACTACATCATTTATTCCAAAGTGGCAAAGATCCTTTTCCTGGTATCCATACCGCTGCTGCTGTATACTTTATTTTTCGGAGTCAGGCTGAATGAGGGCAGTCGCTGGATCAGGCTGCCCATCATCAACCTCACCTTTCAGACTTCCGACCTGGCCAAGCTGGCACTGATCATGTATATCAGCCGCTTACTGAGCCGGAAACAGGAAGTGATCAAAGATTTCCGTCAGGGGTTTTTACCGGTGATCATTCCGGTGGCCGTTGTATGCTTGTTGATCGCACCCGCTAATCTTTCCACCGCCCTGCTGATTGGAGCTACCTGTATGATGCTGATGTTTATCGGCAGGGTGAGTGGAAAACATTTATTGCTCACCGTCGGCATCACGCTCATCCCGGTACTCATCCTGGTTCTGACGGCCGTGGTCCGGCATAAATCCGGAGATGCCGTTGTGGCAAAGCCGAAAGCAGAGGGGCATGGTCATTTATTTGCGCGGGTGGATACCTGGATCAACCGGGTGGAGAATTTTATATATGGAAATGAAGCGTCAAAAGAAGATGATAATTACCAGGTGAACCAGGCGAAAATTGCGGTGGCCAACGGAGGCTGGATCGGCCTGGGCCCCGGCAACAGCAGGCAGCGCAATTTCCTTCCCCATCCCTACTCGGATTTTATTTATGCCATCATCATAGAGGAATACGGACTGATCGGCGGTGCCATCATCATGTTTATTTACCTGGTGTTCCTGTTCCGGAGTATCCGGATTTTTAAGAAATGTCCCTTTGCCTTCGGGGCGTTCCTGGCACTGGGGCTGAGTTTTACCCTGATGATACAGGCCATTGCGAATATGGCCGTGAATGTAAACCTGTTTCCGGTTACAGGCGTAACGCTGCCGCTGATCAGCATGGGTGGCAGCTCGTTTTTATTTACCTGCCTGGCCATCGGGATCATACTGAGTGTGGCGAGAAACGCGGAGCGGATTGAGGGGGAAGAGGCGGAAGAGGGAAATGTGAAAATGTGAAAATGTGTCAATGTGAAAATATGGAAATGGTTATAAACAATATTTGCGTTAAGGTTGAGAGGATTGCTGACTTTAGCCATTTACGCATTTTCACATTTACACATTTTCACATTGTCTAAACGGATCATCATAGCAGGCGGCGGAACAGGCGGCCATATTTTTCCCGCGGTGGCGATTGCCAACGCGCTGAAAAAAATGGAACCGGACATCGATATCCTGTTTGTGGGCGCGAAGGGCAAAATGGAAATGGAGAAAGTGCCGGAAGCAGGGTATAAGATAGAAGGGATCGACATAGCGGGGTTCAACAGAAGTTCTTTGATAAAAAACATCGGGTTGCCGTACAAACTGATCAAAAGTTTTTTCCAGGTGAAAAAGATTTTTCAGTCGTTCCGGCCTGATGCAGCCATCGGGGTGGGCGGTTACTCCACTTTTCCTGTACTGCGGTATGCGCAGGCAAAAGGAATTCCAACCTTCATTCACGAGTCTAATTCTTTTGCCGGCAAATCGAATATGCTACTGGGTAAAAAGGCCACACGCATTTTTACCGCGAGTGACGGCATGGAAAAATTTTTTCCGGCAGACCGGCTGATGCACACGGGCAATCCGGTACGCACCCAGATTGTCGGGAGCAACATTTCGAGAGCCGAAGGACTTGCTTTTTTTGGATTGGATGCCGCGAATACCTCCGTGCTGGTTACCGGCGGGAGTCTGGGCGCCAAAAGCATCAACGAGGCGATAGATGCCGGCATTCCGCTGTTCATTAAAAACAAGATCCAGCTGATCTGGCAGACGGGCAAAACCTTTGCGGCCAAAGCGGCGGAGCATGCCTCCGAAAGCAGGCTGATCTGGTCCAACCAGTTCATTTCTAAAATGGAGTATGCTTATGCAGCGGCCGACATCGTGGTTTCCAGGTCGGGCAGTGCACTCTATGAATTGTGCGTGGTGAGGAAGCCGGTGATTTTTGTTCCTTATCCGCATGCCACGGAAGATCATCAGACCGTCAATGCCCTGAATCTGGTGAACAAACAGGCGGCCCTGATGATCCCGGACGGAAAAGTGAAAGAAGAACTGTTGACCACCCTGATCGGTCTGGCCCATAACCCGGCGGAACAGGAAGTGTTGAGGAATAACATCGGGCGGCTGGCCATCAAGGATGCGGACGGGAAGATAGCGGCGGAAATTCTTAAAGTGATCCATGGCTGATTTTAAAAATATAAAAGCGGTTTATTTCATAGGGATCGGGGGAATCGGAATGAGTGCGCTGGCGAGGTATTTCAGGAGCCAGAGAAAACGGGTGCAGGGATATGATAAAACGGAAACCACGCTGACGAAACAACTGGTTGAAGAAGGCATCGGAGTGGATTATGTGGATGATCCGGAGAGACTGCCAAAAGATGTGCAGTTGGTGGTATATACTCCGGCGATACCGAAGGATCACAGGGGTTTGCAATATTACCGGGACCATGGGTACGAACTGCTGAAGCGGAGTGATGTGCTGGGATTGGTCACCGCAGGTTCTTTGAATGTTTGTGTAGCGGGTACTCACGGAAAAACAACGATCAGCACCCTGATCGCGCACATCCTGCGCGACAGTGGATTCGGCTGCAACGCATTCCTGGGAGGGATCTCGGCCAACTACAACACGAATTTCTGGAGCAACAAAAGAAATGTATGTGTGGTGGAGGCCGATGAATACGACCGCAGTTTTCTGAAACTGCATCCCGATATCGCCGTGATCAGCTCCATGGATGCCGATCACCTGGATATTTACGGAACGGGCGCCGCAGTGGAAGAAGCCTTTGTTGAATTCAGCCGTAAAATCAAAGACGGCGGTGCCCTGATCAGCAAAATTGGCCTGCCTTTACCGCAGCCGGAGAAAAATATACGGCAGACGCGGTACAGCCTGGCAGATCCTGATGCCGATGTCCATGCAGAGAATATCCGCATGGCCAATGGAACTTATGTATTTGATGTGGCGGGAAAGGGTTGGGTGATAAAAGAAGTGAAGCTGAATATCGGGGGCTGGCACAATATAGAAAATACGCTGGCCGCCATCGTTGTTTCGAAAAACCTGGGATTGCGGGACGAACAAATCCTGAATGCGGTAGAACGGTTCCGGGGCGTAAAGAGAAGATTTGAATATCATGTGCTGCATGAATCGGTGGTATACATAGATGACTACGCCCATCATCCGAAAGAACTGGCTGCACTCATCGGCAGTGCAAGGGAATTGTTCCCGGGAAGAAAATGCGTGATCATCTTTCAGCCGCATTTGTTTTCGAGAACACGCGATTTCGCGGATGCTTTTGCTGCCAGTCTCGATATGGCCGACGAAGTGATTCTTTTACCGCTCTATCCGGCCAGGGAACTGCCTATGGAAGGAGTCAGCAGCGCAACGATACTGGACAGAATGACCATTGCCGATAAACAGATACTGGATAAAAAACAGGTATTGGAACAGGTTAAAAAAATAAAGGGAAAAGAAAAATTATTGCTCATCACGGCGGGCGCCGGCGATATTGATACGCTGGTAAAACCGCTGACAGACTTAGTCAACGCATAAATGGATATCCGGGGACCATTAAAAAAAATACTTGCTGTTGCACTCTGGTGCATCCTCGGAGGGGGCGCACTCGCCCTGCTCGTGGCGGCCATCAATAAAAAAAACAGCAG
>DASRLM010000697.1:0-7923 GCA_035648455.1 Puia sp.
AACTGGGCCATTAATACGGACACTTCCAGTACGGCCGTCCATAAACGGCAGGTGTACTCGAATCCTTCCACGTCGATGTTATTGGTGGTTTCGTCATAGAACCTGCGCAGGTTAACGGAAGCGAGATTACATGCGGTGTTATCCAGGAACATGTACTCGGAGCAGGGGTTGGATGCCCGGATACGGCCACCATTGGGGCAGGTATGCCATTCATTAATGGTAGTATCGTATTGGGTACCCGGGTCAGCACAACGCCATGCTGCATAGTTAATCTGATTCCAAACCTCCTTTGCAGGAATTTTTTTCATCACCCTTCCGTCACTTCTTGCTTTCAGCTCCCAGTCTTCTTCGTTTTCGAGCTTTTCAAAAAATGAGTTGGGTATACGGACCGAATTATTTGAGTTTTGCCCACTGACTGTTTTGTATGCTTCGCCTTCATAGTCACTCGGATATCCCGCAGCGATCAGGGCCCCCACTTTTTTCTCTTCCTCCATCTTCCAGTTGATGAAATCCATGATTTCAGGATGGTCGAGATCAAGGCACACCATTTTTGCGGCGCGACGGGTAGTTCCTCCCGATTTGATGGCGCCGGCCGCCCGGTCACCGATTTTCAGGAAGCTCATCAGGCCGCTGGAGGTTCCGCCGCCGCTGAGTTTTTCACCTTCTCCCCGTATATTGGAAAAATTGGTTCCCACGCCGGATCCGTATTTGAAAATGCGTGCCTCGCGCACCCAGAGGTCCATGATGCCGCCATCATTTACCAGATCGTCTTCCACACTCAGGATAAAGCAGGCGTGTGGCTGGGGGCGCTCATAGGCCGAAGTGGATTTCTTCAGCTCACCGTCCGCCTGGTCAACATAATAGTGGCCCTGCGGCTTCCCCGTAATGCCATAACTTTCAAAGAGACCGGTATTAAACCACTGGGGGCTGTTGGGAACGCAGGCCTGGTTGAGGATGGAATACACCAGTTCTTCATAAAAGACCTGGGCATCCCGGTCACTGGCAAAATAGCCGTACCGGATCCCCCATACCTTCCAGCAGTTGGCCAAACGGTGCGCAACCTGTTTTATAGAAGTCTCCCTGCCCAGCGAGCCATCGGGCTGCGGAACGCCGGCTTTGCGGAAATACTTCTGGGCAAGAATATCCGTGGCTATCTGGCTCCAGGATTTCGGAACTTCCACATTGGTCATTTCAAATACAATTTCCCCCGAAGGATTGCGGATCACCGAACTGCGATAATCGTACTCAAACTGGTTAAAAACAGGAATATCTTCCCGGGTAAAGCGACGGTTGAACTGCAAACCATTTGCAGATTGCGTATGACTGACCATGAGGATTAAAGCTTTTGTTGTTTTTTGGAAAATGGACCGCTTATTACCAAATTATTAAGCAGGTAACGAAAGTATTTTTTGATTTCGGTATTTCCCACTTGAAATATTCACACCGATGTTAATAAATTCGGAATCGCAGGCCGGCATTCATTGTTTCGATTTATGCACATTAAAAAAGACCCGGTTCAAAAGAAAATTTTGGTTTAAAGTGAATAATCGTTTAACTAGGCTTAAGCCCGCACCATGATCCCATAGATATAACCATCCTCAAAGGAAGTTGTTTATAATTGACCGCGATACCTTTTGCCGCCGGTTTTCAAAAACGGGAAAGTTTTCGCACATTTGTATAAGCAACACAACATGAAGGACGCGATCTATTCTTCTTTACTGATTAGAAAAAGAAACCGGCGCAAGTCCTTCGCCGTGCTGATCGACCCCGATAAGGTGGATTCCGGAAAAATAGCCAGAATCATCGAACTGTCGGAAAGGGCACACGTGGATTACCTGTTTGTGGGCGGAAGTCTCGTCATTTCCCATCAGCTGGATGAAGTGGTGCAGCAGATCAAGGCCAGTTGCCATATTCCGGTGATCCTTTTCCCGGGTTCCCCTTCCCAGATATCTCCTTATGCCGACGGACTCCTGTATCTGTCCCTGATCTCGGGAAGAAACCCGGAACTGCTCATCGGCCAGCATGTGATCTCGGCGCCGATTGTTAAAAAAAGCGGACTGGAAATTATGTCTACCGGTTATATGGTGATAGACGGTGGCGCCCCGACCACGGTCTCCTATATCAGCAATGCCAGTCCCATTCCGGCGGATAAAAATGAGATAGCTCTCTGCACGGCCATGGCAGGGGAAATGCTGGGTATGAAACTGATCTATATGGATGCGGGAAGCGGCGCCAGGAGGCCCATTTCTGAAGAGATGATCCAGCTGGTTTCCTCTTTCACCGAAATTCCCCTCCTGATCGGAGGCGGCATCAAAGATCCCGAAAAAGTATATCTCAATGCCAAAGCCGGAGCGGACCTGATCATTGTAGGCAACGCGATCGAGAAAGACGCTTCCCTGCTCACGGAAATGGTCTCTGCTCTTCAATCGGTTTCCGTTCCGGAGGAACGCCCCTGATCCTTCACTTTAGGCTTCCAAAACCCTGATTTCGCGCGCAAAGCCCGCCCTGCTTCGGTGCTCGGAAAGGTTTGTGGCACGGAAAAGCCTCCATTTCACACGCCATAGCTTCATCAACGGCCCAACGCCAAAGCATTTTCACATTTCCACATTTTCAAATTTTCAAATTTTCCCTCATTTTCTTCATTATTTAACCAAAATTATTCCCCTCACATTCTAAAAAAGCTGTTTCTTTGTATGGATAAAAAAATCAGTCATCTCATTTTTCTCTGAAATGAAAAAAAACTCACCCATATCAATCCTCACCGGAATGGTATTGCACGCCTTTAACAAGCGTGGGTTTTTTGTAGCGCCTGTGTGCGTTATTTTTTCTGTTCGTCCCATTCCCTTTTGGGTACGACGTTGATATATCCCATCCATAGAACTCCGGCAGGAAGCACTCCAACAGGACCTATGCCCCGTAACCAGACGGGTCACTCAATCAATGACGCCGTCATTGGCATTTTTTATCTCATGTAATTATTCCATGGAACAAGAACAAAAGTTCAAAATACTCACTGCAAACGCCGATCACCAGGATTTTGCCCAGATCATCTGTAATGAAATGGAATCCTCCGCCAAGGCCCGCGGAACCGGCATTGCCAAAAGAAGTCCCGACTACATCAAGGCGAAGATGCGGGAAGGCAAAGCAGTGATCGCTTTTACGGAAAATGATATCTGGGCAGGCTTTTGCTATATCGAAACCTGGAGCCATGGCGAATATGTCGCCAACTCCGGACTCATTGTTGCCCCTGCTTTCCGGAAGAGCGGCCTGGCCAAAAGGATCAAGAAAAAGATCTTTGAACTGAGCCGCAAACATTACCCCAACGCCAAGATTTTTGGCCTCACCACCGGCCTGGCCGTGATGAAGATCAATTCCGACCTGGGCTATGAGCCCGTTACCTATTCGGAACTCACCCAGGACGAGGCCTTCTGGGCCGGTTGCAAGAGCTGCGTGAACTACGAGATCCTCATGAGCAAAGACCGGAAAAACTGCATGTGCACAGCCATGCTGTATGATCCCAAAGAGCACATCAAACCGGAAGAAACATCCAGGGATTTCATTAAAAAAAGCAAGCTGTATGAACGCTTTATGAAGTTCAAACAATGGGGACTGCTCAAACACCTGATCCGCAAGGAAAAAGTGGATATGGTGCTCGCCGAACTCGGCCTGCTCAACCGGTGGAGAAAAGAAAAACTGGTAAAATAATCGCAACCTAAAACTGACAGGGAGCAATGAATAAAGAAAACAAAAAAGTGGTCTTAGCGTATAGCGGTGGCCTCGATACCACCTACTGCGCCATTTATCTCAGCCGGGTAAAGGGTCTGGAAGTGCATGCCCTCACAGTCAATACCGGCGGTTTCAGCCGGGAAGAACTCGGGGCCATTGAAGAAAGAGCAAAACAACTGGGCGTTTCTTCTTTTAAATCGGTGGATGTTACGGAGGAATACTACCGTTCCTGCATCCGTTACCTGATCTTCGGCAACGTATTAAAAAATGCCACTTATCCATTGAGTGTAAGCGCTGAAAGAATGGTTCAGGCCATTGCCGTGGCAAAATATGTTCAGGAAACCGGAGCGGCCTATGTTGCCCATGGAAGTACAGGGGCCGGAAACGACCAGGTGAGGTTCGACATGGTGTTCCAGAGCATCGTGCCGGAGACGGAAATCCTGACGCCCATCCGGGACCTGAAACTCAGCCGGGATCAGGAAATCAGTTTCCTGAAAGAAAACGGGGTGACCATGAACTTTGAAAAAGCACAATACAGTATCAATAAAGGGCTTTGGGGAACATCCGTGGGCGGAAAGGAAACCCTGACCTCCAACCAGTACCTGCCGGAAAATGCATGGCCCACGCCCGTTACATCCACCCGGCCGGAAAAGATCAGCCTGCAGTTTGAAAAAGGCGAACTCCGGTCAGTGCTTGATAAAAATTTTGATCACCCGGTAAAAGCCATCCAGTTTCTGCAATCCATCGCGCAACCCTATGGCATCGGACGGGATATTCATGTGGGCGATACCATTATCGGCATTAAGGGGCGGGTGGGCTTTGAAGCAGCCGCGCCGCTGATCATCATCAAGGCGCATCACCTGCTGGAAAAGCATACCCTCACCAAATGGCAGCTATACTGGAAGGATCAACTGAGCGGATGGTACGGAAACTGGTTGCACGAGGGGCAGATGCTGGACCCGACGATGCGGAATATCGAAAAATTCCTGGAGGATACCCAAACCACCGTTTCGGGAAAAGTATTTGTGACGCTGGAGCCCTACCGGTTTACCGTGACCGGAGTGGAAAGTCCGCACGATCTGATGAGCAGCCGCTTCGGATCCTATGGAGAGATGAACAGCGGCTGGACGGGAGACGACGTGAAAGGATTCGCAAAAATTTTTGGCAACCAGTCGTCGATCTTTCACAAAATCAACGACAGCAGCCATACCGGAAAATGAAACCGGCAGGAAAAATAAAGTGAGCAGATGAAAAAAATCAAAATAGGCATAAGTGGCGGTGCAGGCTATACCGGCGGTGAACTGATCAGGATACTCCTGCATCATCCAAACGCCGAAATCAGCTTTGTTCAAAGCAAGAGCCACGCGGGGAAAGAAATTGCCAGCGTTCACCACGATCTGGCCGGAGAAACTTCGCTTCCGTTTACGGATCAGATACAGCAGGACGTAGATGTATTATTTCTGTGTGTGGGTCATGGCGCCGCCCGCAAATTCCTTTCCGAAAATCCGCTGGATAAAAATATCCGCATCATCGATCTCTCCCAGGATTTCCGTTTGCAGGCCCACCGGTTTTTCCCGGGAAATGAACATCCGTTTGTATATGGATTACCGGAGCTGAACCGCGATGAAATAAAGAAAGCAAGGAATATTGCCAATCCCGGCTGTTTCGCTTCCGCCATCGAACTGGGGTTGCTGCCCCTCGCAAAAAAAGGATGGCTGTCGGAAACATTCACTACCGGCATCACGGGGTCAACCGGCGCCGGACAGGCGCTTTCCCCGACTGCCCATTTTTCCTGGAGAGCGAATAATATCCAGGCATATAAAACTCTAACGCATCAGCACCTGGCCGAGGCCAACCAGAGCCTGGATCAGCTCCAACCCGGATTTTCCACTGCCAGGCCCGCCCTGCATTTTGTACCCTGGCGCGGGGATTTTACCCGGGGCATTTTTGTGAGTTCCCAGGTAAAGGTCAACCGCGATATCAGGGAGATCACCGAACTCTATAAAAATTTTTATGCGGATCATCCTTTCACCGTGGTCAGCGATGAACCCATATTTCTGAAGCAAGTGGTGAACACGAACAAATGTATTGTTCAGCTCGAACAGCTGGATGATATGCTCGTGATCCATTCTGCGCTCGACAACCTGACCAAAGGCGCTTCCGGACAGGCCATTCAGAATATGAATTTGATTTTCGGGCTGGATGAATGCGCGGGCTTGAGATTGAAAGCGAATTATTTTTGAGAATTTTAATACCCTGAAGGAATCGTTGATGGTTGATAGTTGATGGACTCTATTGCGAATCCGCACCTGAAGTCCATCAACTATCAACCATCAACCAAAAAAAAGCAAACACTATAAACACAAGCACTATGAACCTCTTCGACGTATACCCCATCAACAACATCACCATTACCCGGGCAAAGGGTTCCTATCTCTGGGACGATGCGGGGCAGCAGTATCTGGACATGTATGGCGGACATGCCGTGATTTCCATCGGACACACCCATCCGCATTTCGTATCGCGCATCACCCATCAGCTGAACCAGGTGGCCTTTTATTCCAATTCAGTGAATATTCCTCTGCAGAAGGAACTGGCCGCCAAACTGGGGCAGGTTTCCGGAAAAGAAGATTATCAGTTGTTCCTGTGTAATTCCGGGGCCGAGGCCAATGAAAATGCGCTGAAGCTGGCTTCATTCCACAATGGAAGAAAAAAAATAGTCGCCTTTAAAAAATCTTTTCACGGGAGAACTTCCCTGGCTGTAGCGGCAACCGATAATCCGGCCATCCAGGCGCCGGTGAACCAAACGGACAATGTGGTATTTCTTCCGTTCAATGATGAAGGGGCACTGCAGGAATATTTTACAAAATACGGTAACGAAACAGCCGCCGTGATCATAGAGGGCATTCAGGGCGTGGGCGGCATCAATGTGGCCACCCACTCTTTTCTGCAACTGATCCGCTCCCTGTGTACCGAACACCAGGCCGTTTTTATTGCAGACAGCGTGCAATGCGGATACGGAAGAACCGGAAAATTTTTCTCCCATGATTTCGCGGCCGTCAATGCCGATATCTACAGCATGGCAAAGGGAATGGGAAATGGATTCCCGGTTGGAGGTATTTTGATTTCTCCCGAATTCAAATCCAGGCACGGTATGCTGGGTACTACCTTCGGCGGCAACCACCTGGCCTGTGCCGCGGCGCTGGCCGTACTCGAAGTAATGGAAGAAGAAAAGCTCATGGAAAATGCAACGGTCACCGGCGATTTTCTGATGAATGAATTGAATAAAACGGAAGGATTGCAAAATGTTCGCGGCAAGGGCCTGATGATCGGCTTCGACGTGGAAGGAGAACTAAAGGACCTGCGTAAAAATCTGCTGTACAATCAACAGGTATTTACGGGTGAGGCAAAACCAAATGTGATCCGTTTACTGCCTTCGCTGGCCCTGAGAAAAAAAGAAGCCGGAGAATTCCTGGAATCATTAACGGATGAGATCAGCCATTTGACCTCATCACCAAATCTCGTCAGTCAGGCATGAAAAATTTCATCTCCATCGCGGATGTGTCAGACCTCGACAGGCTGATCAGCAAAGCGCTTTACTACAAAGCGAATCCTTTCGCGGATAAAACCCTCGGGGAAAATAAACGCATTGGCCTCCTGTTCCTCAATCCGAGCCTGAGGACACGGCTGAGCACCCAGGTGGCCGCCCGTCAACTGGGGCTGGAACCGATCGTATTCAATGTGGACAAGGAAGGATGGGCGCTGGAGTTTGAGGAAGAGGCCATCATGAGCGGAAGCACAGTGGAACACATCAAAGATGCGGCGCCGGTGCTGGGAAAATATTTTGATATTCTTTGTATCCGCACGTTCCCTTCCTTGAAAAACCGGGAAGACGATTACAGTGAATTATACATCCGGCAATTCGTAAAATATTCGGGAATCCCGGTGGTCAGCCTGGAAAGCGCAACCCTCCACCCGCTGCAGAGCCTTACGGATATCATCACCATAACGGAGTCGATGCAATCCGCGCCCCTGATTAAAAAGCCTAAAATCGTACTCACCTGGGCGCCGCATGTAAAACCGCTGCCCCAGTGTGTTGCCAATAGTTTTTCCCAATGGGTCAACGCCTGGGGTAAATCCGATTTTGTGATCACGCATCCGGAGGATTACGAACTGGATCCGGTATTTACACAGGGG
>DASRLM010000698.1:0-5304 GCA_035648455.1 Puia sp.
TTTTTCAGGATCCACTGCACTGTCGCTTTTATTTGTTCTGCAGCCAATTCCGGATGGGATGGCATTTTCTCTTTCCCCCAGATACCGGACGAACCGTTTTTGATGCGTCTGGTGAGGGTATCCGTATTGGCATTTGTAAAAAGATAACGTTTGCTGATGTCAAAAAAGGAAGGGCCGATGGACTTGCCGTTGAAATTATGACAATTAAAACAGTTGGAGATGGCAATTACCGAAAGGCCCGGAGCATCGTCCTGAACCTGCTTTCCGCCGGAACCTTTTTTTCCTGGATTCTCCTTTATGTATTTTACCTCGAGCAATACTTCTTTGGCATTTATTTCATCATACCTGGAGTCCCCGTCTTCCGGATCGGCAACACTGATCTGATAGCTGACCGCTGTTCCTGTTTTAAACACGGTTCGATTTGCCGGCACAATGATTTTTACGGAAGGCGGGTGGTTTTCCTGGGCTGACTTGCCATAAGACAGGTTCATCAACGCAGACAAAACAATCAATGTACAAACCATCAGAGACCGGATCACTGTATTAAATTTTATTGATTTCCTGCGCTACGCGCTGTGCGGAACGGATACAGGATTCCATACCCCTGCTCAGATTGTCGGCATAGGTGCCGGCAAAATAGAGCCTGCCTTCCGGCATCATAACCTGCGGCCAGAATTTATGCATCTCTCCGATAGGAAAGGGTTCCATTTCACAGGTTGGCGCATATCTGTCTTTTGTCCAATCCACGGTCAATGCCTGTTCTATGGTGTCGCGCTTTCCGGGATAGACCTCCCGGAATGCGGCCAGCACACGTTGCGGCGAGAGGCCGCCCGGGCCATAGGCCTTTAAAATTACCCGGTGGGTATCCACTTCATTAGTTTCGAGCCAGATGGAAGAAATGTCGGGATGTTCAAATTCCATATTGATACTTGCCAGCCCGTCATCCAGCCAGAATCTGGATGCGGCTTCAAATACATAAAATGGATGCGAGGAATAGGCCGTTTTATCCACGACATATTGTTTTGCCGGAGACAACGCCGGTGTAACGGGAATCTTTTTGAATAGTGGCAGGCTGATGCAGTTGACCAGCACATCGGCATTCATCAGCAATTCTTCGCCGGAATTAAATGCCTTATACCTGACGGTGACTCCCCGGGGGTTATGTTGTATGCCCAGAACCGCATGATTTAGCTTAAGACGGTCTCCCAGGCGTTTTGCAAAGGCCACCGGTAACTGGTCATTACCGCCTTTCAGGTGGAAAGTCTCTCCTTCCGAAGATGGGATCCCTCTCGAATCCATAATCGCCATCCGCCACAAGGCGTAAAGCGCCGAAGTGTTTTCTCCGCCGAGGAAACGAAGTGCCGCATCGGAGGCGCCTTCTTTTTTATAGAGAAAGGAAATCGGAAATTTATCAAACTCATCATAACCCACGCCAAAAGGATGGAAAGGATCGGTAAATTTCCCCTGGTAAGATTTGAGATAAAAATTACTCAGCGCGTGCCACGGATGCTGGGACAGGAATTGAACTTCCCGGTCATGAAATCCTAATTTACCCAGTACTGCCGGATCTTTTAGCATTTCCGCGGAATAAAATTTTCCGCCGATCATTTTCAAGGCATCCTTATCGTAAGCGGCTTCTGAACCCTCGGCATGCGGATAGGGGATGGCAGTCAGGCCAAATTCGGAAATGTAGTCAAAGAATTTTTCATAACCCGGCCGGGTTATATGATCGGCCCCGAAATCTGCATACAGGCCATCCGAGAGGCCGTCCCGCCCGGTAAATACATGTCCGCCATATCTTCCGGATGCTTCCAGTACAGTCACATCATGGCCACTTTTCATCAGCTCATAAGCGCAGCACAAACCGGTTATCCCTGCTCCTGCAACAATTACTTTTTTGGCTTTAGATGGTGATTGAAGTGGTTTCGCCGCCAGGGACACGGAAGGGATCAGGGCCACGCCCGCTCCGGCAATCAGCGTTTTTCTAATAAATGTTCTTCTTTTTATGTCTTCCATAAGAAACGATGACGGAAATTTACTGATGCAATATAAAACGATTCTTAATTCCAGCGCTTCATTGATCCTTACCCGTTACGGTTATTTATTGAAAATCCCAGGTTGGATAAAATTAAGTTTCTCCCGGTGCCTGTACTTGCTGTTTCCGGGGTTGGCTTATTTTGTGCTGATTGCTTTTTTTAATTTATCTTGAATATCATTTCCTGAAATCTGGTCAATTGAATGTTACTTATAAAATAGAATATTGTAAACAGGCATTGTGATTCGTAAAATATTATTGGTTTTTCTGCTTCTATTCCTGGCCCTTCAGTTTATTCGTCCGGCACGAAATAGTGGCGCTGCATCTTCCGTTAAGGACATTACCCACTATGTCCATGTCCCGGATTCGGTGATGCACCTGTTGAGAAGTTCATGTTATGATTGTCATTCCAACCATACCGATTACCCCTGGTACGTGAATATCAATCCCATCGGACTATGGATGCGACAGCATATTATTCATGGGAAAAGGGCGATCAATTTTTCAGATCTTTCCGTGTTTCCTAAAAAGAAAATTGATCACCGGTTGGGTGATATAGCGGAACAAGTGGAAAAGGAAGAAATGCCCTTGGGTTCTTATACTTTTATTCACCGGTATGCCAGTCTGGATAGTAGTCAGGTTAAATTAATTAAAACCTGGACAGTTTCAGCCAGAAAAGAATTGGCCAATACGCTGCTTAATCCCTGATTGGCTCTATTCCGGGCAGTATGGCGACGATGCCTGCCATGGATCAGGTTCTCTAAATCTATTTTTCACTTTGCCCAATCGCATTCCCCACGGCTTCAATGAATGACCCGGGCAGCAATTCTTCTTCTTTATGGGTTATCCTTTGCCTCCAGTATACTACAGGGCCCTTTCCGGATCCGGCATAGACCTGAACCTTTCTGGCGGGGTGAACGTAGGGAACAAGGGAATAATAGACATCATAAACCGTATTCCCGTCGATTTCAAAAGCTTTGACATCAGCCTGATATTTGAATTGCTGATCTTTGAAGCGGATGATGAATTGCTCTTTCACAGCCTAAAACTACTTAATATTATACAGCCGGCCGCGTAGTTAAAAAGAGCCGATCCGGGCAGAATCTTTATCCTCCCCAAGCGGGAAAACCATGCCGGTCATATAAAGAATGCTGATTGCTATGCCTTTTTCACAATCTCCGATGATTCCCTTTTGCCTTATACACCCAGCAAAATGGGGGCTGGGATGCCATGTGGTTTAATCGATTTACCAAATCATCAGCAGGTGGTTTCTGCGTGCGGGCAGAAATTTCCAAATCCCGGGAAATGGTCCAAAAAGGCTTGTCCAATTCCGGTGTAACCGGTTGGTTTTCTTTGTCATTTAAAAGGGGTGGTTCTGCCATATAAGGGGTGGTTCTTTCATGTCATATCTTCATCAAATCCTGTACCAGAGGCACACGAATTGCTTGATTTCTCTATGCCTGCACAAAAACACCTCCAGTTCACCAACCTCATCAAAGCGGGTGGCCAACTGCATGAATTTAATTTTCGGAGAAGCATGGGGACAGACGGACCTGTATTCACTGTGGATGTCGCCGATCCAAGGGGCGATCGGCATTATATTATCTTCAGGTTCGAGGGCAATCAATGGTTGTGTAAAACGAAAACAATGCCGGCCTGGATCGAAGAAGTCATTCCGCAGATCCAAGCCCTCGTGGACGCACAGTCCTGATAGAAGGAGTGGGGCAGTTTTCCTATCTTCGGTAAAATCATTCGCATGCCACATCCCATATTACTCGAAGACTGGTCATCTTATGACAAACGCAAAATGAAGGATGAAAAAGACGTGTCAAAGTTTTCATGCAACGAGCGTTGGGAGGTTGAATATCTGGCCGATAAGCTCAAAAAACATTATCCTTTAAAATCTCCGCAAATCATTATGAAAGCTATACAAAACTGTTGCTCGCAGGTAAAGGGCCCCCATCCGAGAGAAAAGTTTGTAGAATGCGTTGTGGGTGGTTTCGTCAGCTGAAAATCCGGTGGCGAACAACTATATAAAAAAACCACCAGCGTTTGCTGATGGTTTTTCAATACCGGATTTTGGGAAATCTAGTTTTTAAACATAACTGTTTCAACGGAATGTATTACTCCGTTCGTTGCCTGCACATCGTGCCCTTGAATTTTGGCACCATCAACCGTTGCATGACCATCTTTCACATGCACCAATAGTTCCTTACCATTAACGGTTTTCAACTTTTCGCCGTCTTTGAGGTCTTTGAAATTTATTTTACCGTTTACGACGTGACGATTTAATAAGTCGGTCAATTTAGTTTTATTTTCCGGCTTTAATAAATTATCCAATACTCCCTTGTCCAGTTTTTCAAAGGCAATATCTGTTGGGGCAAAAACAGTAAAAGGTCCCTTGCCACTCAGAATTTCGGCCATTCCTGATGCATGAACACTTTTTTTTAATGTTGTCATGTTCTTTTCCACGTCTACTAACTGTGCAATGTTTGACATTTTTATTTTATTTATCTGCCGGTAGAATAACCGGCAACAATGTAAAGTAGGCATATACCTAACCGGCCGGCTGTTAATGTTGGTACGATCCGCATAACAGCGTATTTCTAACTGTTAAAATAAATGGTTGGGGTTATTGATACCCGTTTTTTCGCAAATTATGGATAACTCTGTCTGAAAGACGAAGTGAATAACGACTTCCGCCGAATTGTGCATCTTTGCAGCCAAGCTTACGATGAAATCAAGATCAATCCAAAAAAATAAAAAGATATACTTCCGTGGTAAAAATTGACAACATCATATTACCCGATTTTCCGCTGCTGCTCGCGCCGATGGAAGACGTAAGCGATCCGCCGTTCAGGGCAATCTGTAAGCAGCTTGGCGCTGATCTGCTGTATACAGAATTCATTTCAAGCGAAGGACTGATCAGAGACGCCGTAGCCTGTAAAAGAAAACTGGATATTTTTGACGAAGAGAGACCGGTGGGCATTCAGATCTTCGGCGGGGATGAGGAGAGCCTGTCCATGGCGTCGGTAATCGCTGAAATCGCCCGTCCCGATCTGCTGGACATCAATTTCGGATGTCCCGTAAAGCATGTTGCCGCCAGAGGGGCCGGAGCCGGTGTGCTCAAAGATATTGATCTGATGATCCGGCTGACCTCGGCCTGTGTCCGCTCCACCAGGCTTCCCGTAACGGTTAAAACGAGATTGGGATGGGACGACGGCACTAAAAACATTATGGAGGTTGCAGAGCGTTTACAGGATGCCGGG
>DASRLM010000699.1:0-6833 GCA_035648455.1 Puia sp.
TTCCTGTTGGTGTAATTGCCACCCTCCTCACCCTGCAGTTTATTCGGAATCCGAATTATGGCAAAAAAAGTGCGATAGCGGATATCGACTGGCTCGGTATCTTCCTGCTGGCCTTATCTGTTGGCTCTTTGCAATACGTGCTGGAGAAGGGGCAGGACGATGACTGGTTTGCCAATCTATACATCATTCTGTTCAGTTGTATTACTTTGCTCGGCAGTTTCTTTTTTTTATGGCGTGAAATGACTTTCCGAAATCCGATTGTTAACCTCCGCGTATTGAAAAATGGGAACCTGCGCATTGGTACGGTGCTGACCTTTATATTGGGGTTTGGTTTGTACGGATCCACTTTTATTATTCCCATTTATACACAAAGTACATTGGGCTGGACTGCCGAGCAGTCGGGCATGTTAATGGTTGCTTCTTCCATTACGACGGCATTCATGATGCCGGTGATTGGACAGTTGTTGCAGAAGGGTGTCAAGCAACAGTTCCTGGTATCCTTCGGCATGTTGTTTTTTGCCGTATTTTGTTTCTGGGGGTACAATATACTGACCAACGATACCGGTTCGGAAGCCTTTTTCTGGATGCTCGTAGTGCGCGGAGCCGGCATGGCCATGTTGTTTATTCCTATCACCACTTTATCCCTGAGCACACTGAAGGGCGCTGAGATCGGGCAGGGGGTTGCTTTTACGGGCATGATGCGCCAGGTGGGCGGATCTTTCGGCGTGGCCATCATTACTACTTTCATGGCGCGTCAGAATATGAATCATCGCAGCAACCTGGTCAGTAAATTGAACATCTATGATCCGCTAGTTCAAAACCGGGTGAATGCTTTACAACATGGATTTATGGCTAAAGGCATGCAGCCGGATGTGGCGCTGAAATCTGCCTATAAGGCA
The DNA here is from genome assembly GCA_035648455.1 of Puia sp. Classification (GTDB taxonomy): domain Bacteria; phylum Bacteroidota; class Bacteroidia; order Chitinophagales; family Chitinophagaceae; genus Puia. The sequence goes on from DASRLM010000699.1 coordinate 900, forward strand.
ATTGATTATGCCGTAACCGCCCAGGCGAATGTGCAAACCTATATGGATGTGTTTTATTACCTGGGAATCATCTTCATCATTTGCATTCCCTTCATCCTGTTTGTAAAAGGAAACAAGCAAAAAGTTTCCACTGCGGGTATGCATTAAACCTGTCCGGATTAATTCCTGATGAACTTACCGGTCATGGATTTTTTATTGCCAATATTGACCTGCATGATATACATGCCGGATGTGAGCTGACTGACTGCAAATGTTTCTTCCACGCCGGTTTTGTTTTTTTCAAGCTGGCCGTTACATACGGGTCTGCCATTCATATCATAGATATTGATCTTTGTGGTGCCCGTTGCTTCACTGACGATTTTACCATGCAATACATCGTGAACGGGATTCGGATATATGATCAGCTGATCCGCAACACCGGATCCCTGAACCACCCATATTTTCACGCTGGCCGTGTTTGTGGCGCCCTGGTCATCCGTCACCGTAACCTCAAACGCATATTCTCCGGCCTCTAAACCGCTGATGTCCGCCTCCGCTTTATTCAGGGCAGAACTGATCACGGTATTGGGGCCGCTTATTTGCTGCCATTGGTAAGCGGTAATCGTACCATCCGGATCCGATGAGTACGAGGCATCGAGCCTGTGGGTGTTGACCGGCAGTCTGACCGAGTCGTCGGAACCGGCATTCGCCACGGGGGCCTGGTTGACCTTAGCTATGGGCGGCTGGGGAATGGCGGCGCCTCCATGCTGAACGGCTCCGATATCACAGGCTCCGGCTCTTGGATTGTGATAATAGTCGTCCGGGATCCAGGAAACGGTGAGCGCCTTACCCAGTACAGGGCTGTTGGCAACAGGTATGCCGCTTACGGGATCCACCACGCCATCGGGGACGGTAAAATACATATTGTTGGAAGAATCGGGAATCGTGCCGGATCCCTGATTCATGAAGATGGGTGGATGACTCCGGGAATTGATGTTAAAGCCCAGGTTGTTCCTCACCTCGCATTTATACGGAGAGACAAAGGTTCCGATCACGGCAAGGGAGGACCAATACCCGATATTATCGGCTTTGTTCCCTGCGGTATTGTTGTAAATGAAGCAGCTCCCGCCATGGGTATAAAGTGTTGCCTCGCCGGCTTCCGACCGGGAATCGATGGATCCGTATACTGAACTGTTGAGATCGATATTGTTATAGAAATAGGTATCTCCGGCGCGCTGGCCGTTTAATCCGCAGTGCCATACCCTCGCGATATATCCGCGGCCGCCGTTGCGGTAGATATTATGGATATAGGCGCTGCCGGTTATGTAAAAAATACCCACGTCACCCAATACAGGGTTGTTGCCTTTGTAGATTACGCTCCAGTCATGCGCATCCAACCGGAAAAAAGTACCACGCAATTCGGTTCCGTTGGTGATGGTACTATCCACTTTGATCCTGGAAAACACCATGCTGTCCATAAAACAGATGCCGGAGGCGGCATCTCCCCAGCTTCCCATCATAACCATCCCGGAACGGAACAGCGTAAGACTGTCGAATGTGCACAAAAAGAGTTTGAGGGAAGCCGTATCGCCGGTATAGGGATTGTGATCGGAAGCGTTATTGGCATCTCCCTGTACATTGCTGAAAAAAATGTTTTTTTCCATACAACGCCGGGAATTGCCTTCCCACAGGATGGCGACGCCCGTAACATTTATAAATTGAAATCCGGTGAAGCTGCATTCCACCAGCGTATTGAGGTTAACAGTTCCGCTAAAACTGACCACACCCTTATTGCTGGTGATCGTAATTCCTTTCAGGTTTGAAAACGTAGCGCCTGAATAACTGCCCGGGTTAATGGCCAGTACATCTCCCGGATCCAGACCATTCATATTCTGAACAGCAACTTTGCCGGAGCCGGTTCCTATCACCACCGTCTTTGCATAAATCCCCGAAAAGATAAACAGCAAAAGAAAAATGGTAAGCAGCAGGGCACGCAGGAACATGAGCTTCCCGCAAAAGGTTGGAATGCCTTTCATAGAATTGGATTTCAGAATCTTTCAGCGTTACGGATTATCTAAAAACGTTTTTTGGGTACAAATTTCCTGCCAGAAAAACATTCCCCTGACCATCTTCATCGCGCGGTAATAAGTTGAAATGCAGGCTGGGAGGGAATCTCAGGACAGACAAAATGAATCAGGAACCTGTATAACTTTCAGGATTATTGAAAGCTGTACGTGTAACTGATCCTGGCCATAAGTTCCTTCTGCTTATTAAAACATTGCTCCCGTGTTTTCAGCCCGCGGTCATTATATTCATAAATCCACTTCTGATAATCACTGGAGCCGGAAGGCACATAGATCATGGAAGAAATGCCCTGCGCATTGTATTCAAACACGTAATCCGGAAGCAGTCTTCCGGCTTTTTCATTGTATCGCACGATATCGGTCAGCCTGCCTTCGTTGTCGTAATAATAATAAACGGCAGGCAGGTTTTCTTTTCCATGTACCGGTCGTTCATCAATAACCTTTCCCTTATCATCCGTTTTGAAACTGACCAGGGTTGTGTCCGAGCCATTTTTTATTTTTATCATCTGCACCGGCTTCCCGTCCTTATACACCCAATGGTGCGTCTCGGTGGCCTGTACCTGGTTGTCTGTTTCCATCGAAGTATTCTGCACTTTTTCCAGCGCACCCTGCTCATTGTAGCTGTACTCGGAAACGCTCTTATAGGCATCGCTGGTATCAACGGTTTTGATCATTCTTCCCCCGGCATCATAAAAAGTCTGCAGAACGGAGGATTGCACGTCTGCCGATTGGGTGAAAGTCTGAATGTTCCGGAAATCCGGGGATATGGTCTGGGTGCATACAAAACCCGGTGTGGGTTCCCCGTTCTTCTCCGTGCTCCCGATGCTGACATTTTTTACCTTGTTGCTGAAATAAGATTTCCAGGTATCCCGGGTTTGTTCCGGCAGCAGGATGTCTTTATAGTAATACTGGGCACTCCCGGAAAAAACCAGCAAAGTGAGAATCATACCTAAAAAGTACCGGATGCGCATCATATTCAAGGATTAAGGCCAAGGACTAAACGGCAAAAGAACGTCTTAATTATATCGAATATCTTTATTTTTAATTAAAATTCCCGATGAGCTGGATCAATCCCGGGCTGTTTTTATATGCCCTGTGGTGTTTCTACTGCGCTATGCGGCATTTCTATGGTCAGCGCCGCGCTAAAACCATGGGGAAATTTTATAATGTATGAGTAACCTGCCCGAATCGAATGCTTTTGCGCGACTCGTGAAAATCATGGAGGAGTTGCGGCGCTTATGTCCCTGGGACCGTAAGCAAACTATACAAAGCCTTCGAACGCTCACCATTGAGGAATTGTATGAACTCACCGATGCCATCCTGGAAGAAAACTGGAAGGGCATCCGGGAAGAACTGGGCGATCTTTTCCTGCACCTGGTGTTTTATGCCCATATCGCAAAGGAACAGGACCAGTTTGATTTGGCGGAGGTGCTGAACGGCATTTGTGATAAGCTGATCAGCCGGCATCCGCATATTTACGGGAATGTGACAGTAAGCGATGAAGAAGACGTTAAACGGAACTGGGAGAACCTCAAATTGAAAGAAGGTAAAAAATCCGTTCTGGGTGGCGTTCCCGTTTCTTTACCCGCAGTAGTGAAAGCCATCCGTTTACAGGAAAAATCCAAACAGGTTGGTTTTGAGTGGAACAACAGCAGTGAGGTGTGGGAAAAGGTGGAAGAGGAAACACGGGAGCTGAAGGAAGCGGTGGCTTCCGGTGATGGTGCGCACATAGAAGAAGAATTCGGCGATTTAATGTTCTCGCTGATTAATTATGCACGATTTTTGCATATAGATGCTGAAACTGCGCTGGAGCGAACGAACCGGAAATTCATTGACCGCTTTACAAAAATGGAAGAAACAGTTGTTTTGGGCGGCAGGCAGATGACGGACCTTTCACTGGAAGAATTAGATGCCGTTTGGAACGCCGTTAAAAAACAAAAACGCTACGATTGATCGCTTTTCTCAGAAATTTTCTCCGCAGGAATGTTTACCTGATCATTGCAGGCATAGTGCTTTTTTTTGCGGCCTATCTCATCAATGTTTACCTGAGCGGTACGTCCACCACCCGTATCCTGCGTAATTCCATCGAATCCTTTTTGCATGAACGGGAATCTGATTTCCAGCAGGTGCTGAAAGATGAAAGCGAGATCCGCCGGTTATCTGATAAGAATTATTCACGGGCCGAGCTGGACAGGCTGATGGACAAGCAATATGGCATCCTGATCTATGAGCGGAATCATCCGTTCAGTGAACACCTTACTTTCTGGAGCGACCAGTCTTCCGTGCTGCCAGACAGCATCCTGCTTAAACCGGACGGAGATTATTTCATGAATCTCAGCAATGGGCAGTTTGAGATCATCAAACATTCCTTTGATTCCAGGGCCCCGTATCCGCTGACGGTGATTGCGCTGATCCCTGTACGCTGGCAGTATTATATTTCTCCCGAAAATCTTCCGCCCGAGTTCGTGGGATTTCCTTCCGCAGATAACCGGGTCCGCATCTCGCCAACGTCCACACCCTTTCCGGTGAAGAACCTGACCGGGGCAACCCTCTTTTACCTGCAGAAAACAGAATCCTACCAGGCGGCGAAATACAGTCTGGTACTGCTGATGGTTATTTTCATTGCGGTGCTCCTCCTGCTGGTGATCGTGCACAATATGGCCCATGCCATCGTAGAGGAATACGGCCGGATCGGGGGCATCCTGTTCCTGGCGTTTACGGTGCTGATCATCCGGATGATCATTTACAATTTCCCCGAGATCCTGCATTTGCGGCAGTATGAATTGTTCGATCCCACCATTTACGGATCCAATGTGGTGTTGCGGTCTCTTGGCGATCTGCTCATCAACGTGATGCTGTTTTGCTGGATCGTGTTGTTTGTAAGGCAGGAAATGGGCGAATATACCTTCCCCTTGTTTAAGAGTCTCTGGAAGCGCTGGGCGATGATCTTGTGTACCATGGCCGTTCTGGTGATCATTACTTTTTTATTCGCCGATATCGTACAGAGCCTGGTGGCGGATGCGCGCATATCCTTTAACGTAACCAATTTTTTCAGTCTGACCATTTATAGTTTTGTCGGATTCATCATCCTGGCCGCGCTTGCCCTGAGTTATTTCTTTTTCACCCAGATTCTGCTTCGCCTGGTGCGGGGATTCATGGAGGGGAATAAATTGCCGGTTTTTATCCTGGTCGCCACCCTCGGCCTCGGTTTTCTCTCTTTTCCTTCGGAAACGGCGCTGGTGGAGCTGGATATTTATGTGCTGATCTGGCTGCTTTGTTATTTGTGGCTGCTGATGAGGAACCTGTTTTCCGGCCTGAACTACCAGATGAACGTTTCTGAAATCTTATTCTGGCTGTTTATCTTTTCCAGTTCCATATCGGTGATCATCATTTTTGAAAACAGGAAAAAAGAACTGGAGCAGCGGAAGAGCCTGGCCGACCGGCTCGCGGAGCAAATCGATCCGTCCTCCGAAAAGCTGGTGAGCATGTCCCTCATTTATTTCAACAACGATTTTCTGCTGCGTGAATTCAACCGGTTCCGGAATCCCGCGGAAAACCATTTCCTGAAAGACAGTCTGATCAACAATAATTTCAGCGCCTATCTCAGCAAATACGATACAAAGATCTACACCTATGACTCTGCCGAAAAGCAGCTGTTCAACCAGGTGCCTGTTTCCTACGATACCCTGAATACGGTCTTTAAGCTGCAGGGTAAGCCGACCACCATTCCCAACCTGATGTACTATGAAAAGAGTTATGACAAATTCAGCTACATCTATAAGAAGATCATCCAGAATGACCGGCACAAAACCATTGGCTATCTTTTTGTGCAGGTGGAACCCCGTAGTTATAAAAGCGACGGACTGTTCCC
>DASRLM010000700.1:0-2441 GCA_035648455.1 Puia sp.
GCCATTTGCTCATCGCCCACCAGGCAATGGGTGTTGCAATAACAATGGCGATGATGACCAGCTTTACAAAATCTTTCGACATCAGCGCGGTTATACTGCGCACGCTGGCACCCAATACTTTTCTTACGCCGATCTCCTTGCTGCGTTGTTCTGCCATAAATGCTGACAGACCAAATAAACCGAGACAGGCAATAATGATGGCCAGCAAGGCAAAACTCGTGAATATCCGCGCCATCCGCTGCACATCTGCATACATAGAGGCAAAGCTTTCATCCAGGAAACGGTACCGGATGGGCTGACCCGGTGAAAAAGTTTTCCATACAGCGGCAATAGAGCTTATGGTATTGGACATATCGGCCGTATTGGTCTTGACCGATATGATCGAAGGACTGCTGCCCAAATGCAGGACGAGGCCCCCGATATGATCACGCAGGGATTCGAAATTGAAGTCTTCCACCACGCCGATAACCGGAAAAGTGGCGCCGCCGTTGGCAATGCGTTTGCCGACGGGATCTTTCAGGTTGAGTTTTTCGGCGAGCGCCTGGTTGATGATGACTGCCTGCGAATCGGTTCGCATGTCGGGAGAAAAATTCCTTCCGGCCACGATCTTCATGCCGAGTGTTTTTATATAATCATTGTCAACAACCCAGAACTGGCAGTCAATCCCGCCGTCCGTATTTTGTTTGCCTTCATTCCAGAAGCTGTTCCCGTTGCGTTTGGTACCGGCAATGGGCAGATAATCGCTGACCGATACAGCTTCTACCGCCGGCAGTTTCAATAACGCAGTTTTCAGGCTATTTACGGATGTTCCGAGGGTATTGGCCCCCTCCAGCAATAGCACCTGGTCTTTATTATACCCCAGTTTTTTGTTTAATATAAAATGCATCTGGCTGTAAACGACAACAGTGCTCACGATAAGCACAATGGAAGTCGTGAACTGGAAAATAACCAGCCCGTTCCGCAAAACTGAATTTTTGCTTCCCCTGCTTAACTGTCCCTTGAGCACGTGGATGGGCTGAAAAGACGACAGGTAGAAGGAAGGATATAATCCTGCTGCAAGACCGACAACAGTCGCAGACACTACCAATATCGGCACCAACCACCAGGCGGACCAGGGAATAGTTAATGATTTCCCCGACAGTGTATTAAAATAAGGCAGGAGGGCCCATGCCAGTACAATGCCCAGGGCAAAGGAAAGAAAACTGTACAGCAAAGACTCCGTGAGAAATTGCTTTACCAGGCTGCTGCGGGACGATCCGATCACTTTCCTAAGCCCCACTTCCTTTGCCCTGTTGGCTGATTTGGCCGTGGAAAGATTAATAAAATTGATACAGGCGATCATCAGAATGAAACAGGCAATGGCGCCAAACAGCCAGACGAACCGGATATCTCCGTGGGACAAACCATCCTGTATATCGGACGAATGGAGATTGATATCGCTGATCAGCTGCAAATGCAGGGAGGCAGAAGCCAGCTCTTTCTCCGCGTTTTTATCACCCGATTTCAGCATGCTGGGCAGGTAATAATTCCGGAGAATACCGGTAGTCAGTTTCTTTTCAAACCGGGCAATGTTTGTTCCCGGCCACCACTCGATACCGGCGAGGCTGAGTAAAAAATCATATTTGTTCAGGTGGGAATTTGCGGGCAGGTCCCGCATAACGCCGCTTATTTTATAGGGTTTGCTTTTATCATTGTTCAGGAACAGGATCTTTCCGACAGGGTCCTGGTTGGGGAAATATTTATCGGCTTTTCTTTTTGAAATGACTATGGTATTGGGTTCCCTGAGCGCATAGGCCCTGTCCCCGTAAACCATCGGTATTTTTAAAATGTCCAGGACATCCTGGTCGGCATAGGTAAAACCATCTTCATGCGTGTTAACCTCTTTATCGGCTGGCCTTACTTCATTGCTTCCTGCACCCGGGAAAAGATTGTTTGGCATCAGACGGCCGGATCGTTCCACCTCCGGAAAATCTTTTAATATTACTTTGTACATCGGCGCGGGGAAGCTCACCCATTTGCTCTCTGTTCCGTTTTCGGTTACCCAGCCCACCACCCGGTAGATACGGGCGGCATCAGGGTATGACTGGTCATAGCTGAGTTCTTCCTTTATGTATAAAGCAATCAACAAACAAGCGGCAATGCCCATGGCAAAACCGCCGGTTTTAACCGCTGAATACATTTTTTGCCTGCGCAACTGCCGGATGGCGATTTTGAAATAATTCTTTAACATGGGCGTGGCTTTACCTGAAGGGACAAGAATGCTGATCCCATGGACCCCCCAAGAAAGTGCCGGGTTATATCTTATTGATTATCAGATGTGTTTTTTGGAAGGAAAGACCGGACTGTCCGTTTTTGATACTCCCGGTGTCTTATTGTATTACAGCTTGACTCGTCCGGAAATCGCTAGACGGAGCAAGCTCCGTTGAATATGAAGGACAACT
>DASRLM010000701.1:0-6220 GCA_035648455.1 Puia sp.
TTATTATGCGGAAAACGGGGAACTTTTTCTTAAGGATGAACTCATTGAAGCGGGATATACCAAAAGCCTTGTTTCTTTTGAACCCATCGGCGCCGTGCTGGCCATCATGCCCTGGAACTTTCCTTTCTGGCAGGTGTTCCGTTTTGCGGCGCCTACCCTGATGGCCGGAAATGTCTGCTTGTTAAAACACGCGCCAAATGTTTGCGGATGTGCCCTGGCCATAGAAAAGGTATTTCGGGAAGCAGGCGCAGATTCCGGCGTCTTTACCAGCCTGATCGTGGACGTTCCGGCAGTGGAAAAAATAATAGCTTCTCCGTTTGTTCAGGCGGTGACCGTTACTGGCAGTGACCGGGCTGGAAGTTCCGTTGCCGGCCTGGCCGGGAAACACATCCGGAAATCCCTGATGGAGCTGGGCGGTTCCGATGCGCTGATCGTACTGGCCGACGCAGATATCCCAAAGGCGGCTGAAACCGCCATTCAATCCCGCATGCAGAATGCCGGTCAGTCCTGTATTGCAGCCAAACGGTTTATTGTGGTGCAGGAGGCCGAAGCGGATTTTACCAGCGCAGTTTTGCATGAGATTAAAAAACTCAGACAGGGAAATCCCTTTGAAACGGATATAACCACGGGACCCGTCGCCAGACCCGACCTGGCCGAACATATTCAAAAACAAATGCAGGATTCCATAAAAAAGGGAGCAGAACTACTGTATGGGGGAAAAGCGGATGGATGTAACGTAGCGCCTGGTCTGCTCACCCGGGTAAAAAATGACATGCCGGTGTATACGGAAGAAACCTTTGGCCCTCTGGCCGTGCTGATAACGGCAAAAAATGAAGATGACGCCATTCGCCTCGCCAACGATTCTTCCTATGGATTGGGTGGCAGCATCTGGACACGCGATCTGGAGAAAGGATTTTACCTGGCAAGGAAAATGGAATCGGGCGCTGTGTTTATCAATTCCCTGGTAAAATCCGATCCCCGTCTTCCTTTCGGAGGCATTAAGCGATCCGGATACGGCAGGGAACTGGGGAAAACCGGAATCCGGGAATTTGTCAACATCAAAGCCATTGCGGCTCAAATGGCATAAATTTAAATTCACTCATCAAGCATAAATAAACACACATGAAAAGAAGAGATTTTGTAAAGAATATGTCCATTGCCGGTGCAGGCATGGGTCTGGTCAGTCCCTATCAGATTTTTTCCCAACACGCTCCTGCTGCGAAAATAAGGCTCGGCATCATCGGAGTCGGACTGCGTGGCCAGAATCATTTGCATAATGCTTTGGAGAGGGACGATGTGGATGTTGTGGCGATTTGCGATATAGATCCCTATATGCTGCAATCGGCCAGGGACATCTTTACAAAATCCGGAAAGCCCATGCCCAAAATTTTTACGGGCGATCCCCATGCCTACCGGAAACTGCTGGAAGAAAAAGATCTTCAGGGAATTCTCATTGCCACACCCTGGGAATGGCATTCGCCCATGATCCTCGACGGATTAGCTGCCGGCATTAAGTATGTCGCCACTGAAGTGGTTCTTGGCATTACCCTGCAGGACCACTGGGATGTGGTGAAAGCCGCGGAATATCACAAGGCCAACGTAATGATGCTGGAAAATGTTTGTTACCGCCAGGATGTCATGGCCATTCTCCAGATGGTGAGACAGGGCATGTTTGGCGAACTCTTCCACATGCAGGCCGGATACCAGCACGATCTTCGCGGAATAAAACTGAACGACGGCAAACCCGGCAATGGTGTGGGGGTAGAATTTGGAGAGAAAGCATTTTCGGAGGCCCGCTGGCGCACCAATCATTCCGTTCACCGGAATGGCGATCTCTACCCAACGCACGGTATCGGTCCCGTTGCAGAAATGCTGAATATCAACTACGGAAACCGTTTTGTTTCGCTTTCTTCCTTCTCCTCCAAATCCAGGGGCATGCATGAATACATTGTGAAGCATGGCGGAGAAAACCATCCCAATGCCAAAGTGAGATTCAAATTGGGAGACATGGTTACCACGCAAATCAAAACGGCCAATGAAGAAACCATTTTACTCCAACTCGATACCAGTTCACCACGGCCCTATTCGCTGGGCTTTCGCGTTCAGGGAACAAAGGGAATCTGGATGGATGTGAACAGCTCCATTTACCTGGAGGACGTGAGCGCTGCCCACGACGAATGGGAAGCCGCGAAACCTTACCTGGATAAATACGATCACCCCCTGTGGAAACGCTATGGGAAAGAAGCGATTGGTGCGGGACATGGTGGCATGGACTTTTTCGTGCTGCGGGCCTTTGTGGAAGCCATCAAACAGCAAACACCAACGCCCATGGATGTATACGATGCGGCGGCCTGGAGTTCCATCACGCCTTTAAGCGAAATGAGCATTGAAATGGGAAGCCAGACGGTCGATTTTCCGGATTTCACCGGCGGCCAATGGATGTACAGGGTAAACCGGTTTGAATAGCCTGCGGGTAAAAACATTTTTTTAAAATTGATTTTTACTTTCCCTTCATATACATGTACCGGAAATTAAAAACCAGCTCATCAAACTGATCTGCGAAGTCGCGGCCCAGGTTCCCAAAGAACCTTTCATCCGGAAATATTTTTTTGGAGAGCACGTCCACGCTGTCCAGCGTGATTTTTTTACCTCCCAGGGATAAATGAAGTGCGGGTATAACATATACCTGCTTTTCCTGCACCCCTCCTGCCCCGCCGTACCGGGCCGTTTTTTTAATTCCTTCTTTCAGGGTCTGCGCTGTATATCTTTCAAAGTATCCGGAGTAAAGAATGGTCTTATCTGCACCCAGGTCTAGGTGAAAACACAGGGTATCCTTACCGGAAAGTAAGGAAATGACAGGATCCAGTCCGTCGAGCGCAAAATTGTGCAGTTCACTTTTGGTGGGGATCAGGGGAATGAACATTTTGCCGTTGCGGTACAAATGAATTTCCTGCAATTGTTCTATGATGGGGAAACCAATAATCAGGTTGAGTGTCAGTTTCAGCGGAGCAATATACAGGATGGAATCGGGCATCACCTGGAATACCGCGTTCCGGATGAGTATCCTGCCGATATGCAAACTATCCGCAATACCCAGTCCCGTTTTAAATTTTATACCGGTGATGCCACTCCTTTCTTCGTAGGACACATTCAGCATCCTCAATCCAAGCCGCCTGGCATAGGTCTCTGTAATGGAAGAGATATTGGCCCGCGTATCAAAGATCCCTTCATATTGCAAATGGTTTGCTATAACGGGTATCTCGATTAATCCGATCCTATTTTTATTCCAGTAAATTGTTTCACTGTCCAGGATGATGGTTTCCTGGGCTGCAACGGGTTTCAGCGCATTGCGGATCAGCAGATAATTTTTGATATCATTGATCCTTTCACTGTCCAGCGAAAGGGAATATCGTTTCAGCAGCAGGCTGTCGTCCGCCGCCGCCTTCGCATACCGGTATAATTTAAAGTAACTGTCGCTCTGGAGCATGTACAGGGATGCCTTTAAAGAATCCGGAAGCCCGGAAGCATAGTCTTTCAGAAAAGCATCAACATCCTTAATGGTCTGCTCATTGCGGTTGAATGCATTGTCAATATAGGACTGAAAATATAATTTTTCTCCTGCGGGGATATTGTCGCCGGCCAGATTCAGCCGGTCCTCCAGTTTAAAATATTCTTTCTGATTGAGCAGATTCAGCAGCGGCTGCTCATCCTGCAGGAAACCGGCATTGACCATTCCGGAATCATGGCATCCGGAAAGCAGGATAATTACCAGTCCAAAATAAAAGAGGCATTCATATTTCATAAGAAATATTTTTTCTGCTTCTTTCGCCAGGACCTGCTACTTTCCTTTACGCGTCCCGTTTGTTTTGGAAAGCGAGAGAATATACTGCACAATCTCTTTCAGGTCCTTGCGGGCAATATCAGGATGGGCAGACATGGCCACATCGCCCCATACGCCGCTCCCTCCCTTCATGATCTTGTTACTCAGGTACTCCATGGCTTTTTTGTCTTTGGCGTATTTTGCCGCCACTTTCTGGAAAGAAGGTCCGATGGAAGTCCCGTTTTCCTTATGACAGCTTTTACAATCCAACACCTGCGTAAGTGCATATCCGGCTGCAAAAGGACCGTGAGCAGCAGAAGAGGAATCAGTCACCGTTTCCGTGACGGCCGCAACGCTGGCTACGGAAGCATTATAATCAATACGGGATAAACCGGCGTCTGCATTTTTAGTGAACCATCCGGTGCCATATTCCAACAGATATAATTTTCCATCCGGGCCCACTTCCATATCTATGCAGTTATGCAATTTGGTGTGCTCCATAAATGGCTCCATTTGTTCGAAGTCGCCGTTGGGCTGAAGCGTTACCGCCTTGATCCAGCCGCGGATCCAGTCATAGATAAATAATTTTCCGTTATAATAATCCGGATAGCGGGTTGAATCAGGAAACATATCGGTATAATAAACCGGACCTGCCATAGCATTCCGGCCACCGGTTCCCAAATCCGGGAAATCGGGAGATATCGCGTAAGGATACCAGATAAAGGCCGGCTGGGCCGGGGGAAGATCCACCAGTCCGGTATTGTTCCGGGAATGATTTTTTGGTGCCTGCGGATTGAAGGCTGGTCCGTACTCGCCGGTATTATAGTTGAAAGCATTGTATGAATAATTATTCCCGACAAAAAACGGCCATCCGAAATATCCGGCTTTCCGCGCCTGATTTATTTCATCATATCCGCGGCTGCCGCGGGTACCGAAACTGTCTTCTCCCGCATCAGGCCCTACTTCTCCCCAGTACAAAAAGCTGTTTTTCTGATCTACGGAAATACGATAAGGATTACGGTTGCCCATCACATAGATCTCCGGCCTGGTTTTGGGTGTTCCGGGAGCAAAAAGATTTCCTTTCGGTATCTCATAGGTGCCGTCGTCATGAACCCGTATACGCATGATCTTTCCGCGGAGATCATTGGTATTGCCGGCAGATCTTTCCGCATCATACTGTTCATGCCCCGGCCAATCATTAAGCGGCGCAAATCCGTTATTCACAAACCGGGCACCGCGTTCATTAAAGGGCGTGGAATTGTCCCCTGCTGAAAAATACAATAAACTGTCCGGGCCAAAAGCAATGGATCCGCCCGTATGGCAACAGATCTGACGCTGTGATTTTACTTCCAGTATCACTTTCTCGGATGAATTATCAATGCTGTCATTGGTCAGGGTGAACCGGGACAGGCGGTTGACGGAACTGTCGATGGGACTGTAATAAATATATACCCAATGGTTTTTGCTGAACGCGGGATCTTTGGAAAGACCCAGCATGCCCTCTTCGGCATTAACGCCTTTCACATTGGCCTTCCAGTAAACATTCAGAAAACCTGCCTGTTTGATTTTACCGGTTTCCTTTTTATATAAGATGATCTCTCCCCGACGTTGTATCACGAGGATGTCCAGATTCGGAAGGATCGTCATTTCAGTCGGCTCAAAAAAAGTATCCTGTATCAGGCTGTGTTTGGTGAAATGGTTTTCCGATGGGGGGTATCCAATCCTTGCTTTGGTATAGTCCAGCGGCTGATATTCCCCAATGGCATACTCAATGCCATTCAATACTTTTTTTAAATCATCCTGACTGGCCGTACGTTCCGGATTGAGGGTATCCCGGGTATAAAAAGCCCTTCCCCCGTCAACATCATGGAATACGGCCGGAAGGCTGGAATCAGCGGCGATCAGCCGTCCATACCAGCGCCAGTCCAATGTGCTGACCAGTCCGTGAATGCCTGCAAAACCGCCCCCGGCCTGAATATATCTTTCCAGCGCGATCCTTTCAAGATAATTCAGCGGCATGGCTGAACAATTCAGGAAAACAACAGCGGCATAATTTTGAAGGGAATCATCGGAAAAAGCCAGGGTGGTATCGGTGACCCTTAAATCAAAACCATTCTTCTGACCCAGCTTTTCCAGCGCCTGTACCCGGTTGCCGGTTTCAGGCGAAGAAAGATTTTTAGCGAAGACCAGGATCTGCGGAATCCCTGGCCGTTTATGTTTGCAGGACAGGGTACAAAAAATAATGAGAATGAAAATTATATTGAATATTTTCTTCATTATGGCGAAATTTTAATAGAAGCAAACTTAAGCACTAACACTAAAGATTTCTCAATTTTTTATTTAAACGGGTCGTTATTGAAAAAAATTTCATTGTTTGAACACAAACAGATGAATAAAAAC
>DASRLM010000702.1:0-3808 GCA_035648455.1 Puia sp.
AGATTTTTGAAAACCATCTTTCCGGATGTCCGGGCTGGATTTTGAATTCAGATTCTTTGGTTCCTCCTGCGTCATGTGACACTGTCCGTTGAATGTGGCTGCCGGTTCAATCTGCAACTTGGCAGAATACAGGTTACCGTTCACCTGACAGTTGCTCTTCAACTGGAGAAGTTCCTTTACCTTGATGGTGCCGCTTACTTTACCCATGATATCGGCCTGCTGGCCGCTCACGTCTCCTTCCACCACCCCGTTGGCCCCGATGATTACCTTGGCCGAACAGATGATGTTGCCGACCAGGGTCCCGTCAATACGCAAATCACCGCTACTGGTGATATCGCCTTTCATGGAGGTACCGCTGCCGATAAGACTGGCGCTGCCGGAAGGAACTGTACTTTCTGTGTCTTCAGACTTGGATTTGTTATTAAACATTGGTATCAGATTTTTACAAGGATGGGAAAACGCTAATCGTCGATCTTCTCGGTCTTCGGTATTTTCAAAGTTGTCGTGTCCATCTTTACCGAACTATTCCCCTCTAACACATTACGCAAACTCTGAAAATACTGCTCCCGGTAGATCATTTCCTGCTCTAACGAATCAGTCCGTATTTTTAGTTCACGAAGCTCCTTGGTATTATTCATATCTCCATAACCCGGAATATAAAGCTTTAGTGGAGTAAATACGATCAAAGCTACTGTAAGCCCGGTCAATAGCACAAAAACCGTGCTGAGAAAAACATATACGCTCAGCCTTGAAAGTTTAAACGTAACCACCTCTTCATAAGTATCATCGTTCATCACCACGAGGCGGTAACGGTTCTGGAGCCGTTTCAAGGTGGAATTGGCATCGAATTTGGCCATAAGGGGACATTGCGGTTTAAAGATAACAAGTTATTGGTTTGCAGGTTAAAACAGCCTTAAAATCAATTATTTTTAAAATAAAAAGCAGGAATATCAGTTAATATCCAATTAGTTTGCAATCCTAAAGGGTCAGGGTGAAACGGATCGTTACCTCAGTTATACTTCTTTCCTGTATTTTTTTTCTGAAAGGCTTCGGACAGGAAGGCGTTACCTATGATTTAAAGAAACCGGTGCGGTATGAGGACCGTACCCTGGGTTATGAGAAAACCACCGAAACAAAGTTTAAAGTGCCCAGGCGCTTTATCCAGAATACCATCACCCATTATAATTTTTACTACAATACCAACATCAAGCTGAATGAGGTGGTGACCCGGGCCAAATCCCAGTTCCAGGACAATTTCACCCAGCTTCTTCCTTTTTACAATTACAGACTGGAAACCACTTCGCGCGACAAGCGGAACCTGGATTCGGTGATCGACAAGGTAAATACGGCCATCCTGGTCCGGGATCTGCGTAACGACTGGGCAGACAACATGTATATGCTGATGGGACAGGCCTATTTTTATAAGAATAACCTGGATTCGGCCCATATCCTTTTTCAATTTGTGAATTATGCCTTCGCCCCGCGCGAGAAAGATGGGTATCCCATTCCCATAGGAAGCAATTCCAATGAGGAAAATGGCGGGAACGCATTTACTATTTCGACCAACGAAAAAAGGAATATCCTGAAAAGAACATTCAGCCTTCCCCCCAGCCGTAACGAATCCTTTATCTGGCAGATCCGCACTTACCTGATGCGCGATGACATTAACCGGGCCGCCGTGCTGATCGATATGCTCCTCCACGATCCGAATTTCCCGGACCGGCTGCAGGGCTCCCTGCATGAAGTTCAGGCATTTCTTTTTTATAAACAATCCAATTACGACAGTGCCGCCTTTCACCTCACCCTGGCCCTGGATAATGCAGCTTCCCAGGGGGAACGCGCCCGGTGGGAATACCTGATCGCCCAGCTTTATGAACGCGATGGCAAACCCGCCGAATCAAAAGCTTATTATGAGAAATCAGCCGCACATACCCTGGATCCGGTAATGGAAGTGTATGCCCGTTTAAACGCCATCCGGCAAAACAAGGGCAACAACACAGGCGACGATTATATCCGTAAAAATATTGACGCGCTCCGTAAAATGGCCCGTAAAGAATTGTATGCCGGCTACCTGGATATTATTTATTACGCCGCAGCGGAAATGGAACTGGAAAGGAATAACCGTTCCAATGCCCGGATGTATTTTAAGAAATCCATTGCCAACTCCACCAGCCAGGGATCCATGCGCGATCAGGCTTTCCTGAAACTGGGCTGGCTGTTCCTGGATGAAAGAAAATACCCGGAAGCTAAAAACGCCTACGACAGCATCAATGCCGGAAACCCGGTTATTGCCGACTCCCTCCGGATTTTACTGGATCACAAAATGGCGCTGGGCCGGGTGGTTCCAGAAATGCAGATAATCCAGCGGGAAGACAGCCTGCAACGCATAGCCGCAATGACGGAAAAAGACAGGAATGACTATATCAAAAAAATGATCCGTGCCTACCGCAAACAACAGGGGCTCTCGGAAGAAGAACAACAGGGATCCAATGGCTATGGTTTCAAAACGAATGCGACCAACGCCGATATGTTCAACGACAACGCCAATGCCGAATGGTATTTCTATAACCTTTCCCTCAAATCAAAAGGATTCAATGAATTCCGGTCCAAATGGGGCAACCGGCCGAACGTGGATAACTGGCAGGTGCAATCGATGATCAATAAACAAAAAGCAGGCAACCTGTCCGGCTCCTTAAACAATGGGAATGGGGCTGAAGCTGCCGCTGCTGCACCGGTGGAACTGACTCCCGAGGCACTTCTGAAAAACGTTCCGCTCACGCCGGAGAAACTAAAAAAATCACAGGATTCCATAGAGAATGCCCTGTACACCCTAGGAAAAGCGCTGCAGGATTATATTCCGGATTATCGCATGGCCATTCAATCTTACGACAGCCTCGAAATCCGTTTCCCGGCCACCCGTTATTTCCAGGAGGCCCTGTTCAATACCTATTACTGTTATCTGAAATTGAACGATTCTGCCAATGCCGCGAGGGTGCTTGCCCTGATGAAACAAAAATTCCCTTCCGGCAGATACTTGTCGCTCATCGAAAACCCGCCCAGCGGGCCCCCGGACGAGATTACACGGACCAACGCCACCCGTGCCTACGAAAAAGTTTACGAGGATCTCATCGAAGGCAACTTTGAACAGGCGCTGGCCGGGAAAAAGAAACTGGACAGCACCTATGGCGATAAGTACTGGACGCCGCAGCTTATTTATGTGGAAGCACTGTATTATATGCATACACGGCATGACAGTCTTGCCAAGGCAACCCTGAACCGCATCATTTATAAATTCTCCGGGACCCCCATGGCTGCCAAGGCGAAAAACACCCTTCGCGTGCTGCTGGAACGGGAAAAAATTGAAGAATACCTGACCAACCTTAATATCAAACGGTCCGCGGAAGACAGCCTTGCGGTGGATAACGCCCAGGCACAACCGAAAATTTCCGGAGCCGATTCCGCCGCACAGTCACTGAAAACAAAATTAAAACCGGACAGCAGTCAGTTCGTAAAACAAAAAGCGGATACCCTTCAGGTCAGGAAACCACCGGCATCATTCAGCTCACCGTTTACCGCCGCACCGGAAAGACCGCATGCCGTGGCGCTGATCATGAACAAAGTGGATCCGGTTTATGTTACGGAATCCAAGAATGCCTTTGACCGTTACAACCGGGAAAATTATTATGGAAAACATTTTGACATCAACCAGGTGTCCCTGAGCGACAGCATCAAAATCGTGGTCATAAACGGATTTGAAAATGCCGCCGCGGCCCTGCAGTACCTGGATAAGGCGGGGAAGGTCGCAGGT
>DASRLM010000703.1:0-4492 GCA_035648455.1 Puia sp.
GGTGCAGCTTTATACCGGAACGTATACACCCACTAACGGACAGCTGTATGCGTGGTGGTCAAATATTTATATTCTGATCAAAAATGCCAATGACGTGATCACGTATGTGCCGGCCATTGACATGGACGAGGTTAAAAAGAACAACATCCTGGGCAATGCGCATTTTCTCAGAGGTATGGCCTATTTTGATCTGGTCCGCTCTTATGGAGATGTACCGCTGGTCCTTCACAACGGGGGGGATCAGGATCTTTTTCCTCCTCGTACATCCGCTGATTCCATTTATAACCAGGTGATCAGCGATCTTCAATTTGCAGAGGCCAACTGCCTGCATGCAGATCAGATACCTGCCAATGAGATCGGACGGGTTTCTTCGGAAGCTGCTTCCGGCATGCTGGCCAGGGCATATCTGCAAAGGAACAGCACGGGTTTTGCTGTTTCAACAGATAACCAGTCCGCGCTGGATGAATGCAATAAAATCATTCAGTATTCAGCGGCTCATTCCGACGTACTGACTTTAGTTCCGAATTACGCGGATATTTTTGATGTCTCGAAGAAAAACGGACCGGAATGTATTTTTTCCATCGAATTTGGAGATCCGCCCAACAATAACAACATCACCAACCTGATGTTTGATCCCGAGATCTATGGTGGTTATGCCTCATTTCTTCCCCTGGCTGCATTTTACAATTCATTTGATGCAATGGATACAAGAAAGGCGGTAGATGCAGGTACGGTGGTCGATGGCGTTACCTATATTTCAAAATATCATGATCCGGGCGTAGCTCCCGGAGGATTTGGACGGACCAATTTCATCGTCATTCGCTATGCGGATATTTTACTGATGCAATCGGAGGCCATGAATAATATCAATCCTGCCGATGTCAATAAGTTTAACGGGATAAACGCCGTCCGGACCCGGGCCGGACTTGGAAGTAAATTGCTTGATTTTTCCAATACCCCGGCAGCGGCGGATTTCGTCAATGCGCTGGTGAATGAGCGGCTTTGGGAATTATGTCTGGAAGGACACCGGCGCTGGGACCTGATCCGGTTGAACAAATTCCTGCAGATCAAAGGAGCAGAGGGATTTAACGCAGACCAGAACCATGTGATTTTCCCCATACCGCAAAACGAGCGCGATGTAAATAAAAACCTGACGCAGAATCCTGGATACTGAAAAACAACGGGAAAATATTTTCCAGAATCATAAGGGCGGCGAAACATTATTTGAAAAACAGATCACGATATGCCTGGCGATAGTTTACACATCAACAATAAAGCAGTAAAACAAAATACCTATGATGTTATTGTTGTCGGTTCCGGCATCAGTGGCGGGTGGGCAGCAAAGGAATTGTGTCAGAAAGGGCTTAGAACACTGGTTCTTGAAAGGGGGAGGAATGTAGAGCATATCAAAGACTATACAGATTCCACAAAAGATCCGTGGGAGCTGAAACACCGCGGATCCATCACCCTGGAAGACAGGAAGAATTATCCTGTTCAGTCAAAAATTTATGCCTTTAATGAAGTGTCCAAACATTTCTTTGTAAATGATCTGGAGCATCCTTACGTCGCCGTAAAGCCCTGGTTATGGATGCGGGGCTATCAGGTGGGTGGCAGGTCATTGATCTGGGGCAGGCAGTGTTATCGCTGGAGTGATCTGATTTTTGAAGCAAACGCGAGGGAGGGGATCGGTATCGACTGGCCCATCCGCTATAAAGATCTCCTGCCCTGGTATTCATACGTAGAGCCCTTTGTGGGCATCAGTGGTTCAGTAGAGAACTTACCACAGCTTCCGGATAGTCAATTTCTTCCTGCCATGGAACTGAATTGCATGGAGAAGGAAATAGCCAAAAGAATAAAAACCATTTATAAAGATGAAAGAAGGTTGATTGTGGGTAGAACGGCTAACCACACAAAGAAACTGGAAGAAAGGGGGCCCTGTCAGTTCAGGAACAGATGTGAGCAGGGTTGCCCGTTTTCCGGTTACTTCAGCAGCAATTCCGCCACCTTGCCTGCAGCCATGAAAACAGGTAACCTGACCATTCGTCCTTTCTCCATCGTAACGGATGTGTTGTATGACAAGGACAGAAAAAAAGCGACGGGCGTAAGGATTCTTGATTCTGAAACCATGAAAACAGAAGAGTATTATGCCCGGATCATATTTCTGAATGCATCCACCATCAATACGGCCTTTATTTTATTGAATTCCGTTTCCGATGTTTTTCCGGAGGGTTTTGGCAATAGCAGCGGTCAGCTGGGGCACCATTTAATGGATCATCATCTGGGCGTGGGCGCGAGTGGCCATATGGACGGTTATGAAGATCGCTATTATTATGGCAGAAGGCCTACCGTTGCGTATATCCCGCAATTCAGAAATATCAATGAAAATACCAGGCACCCGGATTTTATACGCGGCTTCTCTTATGGAGGAGGTGCCGGACGCAGCGGTCCACACCGGCATATAGACGGGGTGCCCATTGGGGCCGGCCTGAAAGAAGCGTTGTCAGAACCGGGTTCCTGGTCCTTCGATTTATCCGCCATGGGCGAAACGCTGCCCTACTTTGAAAACAAAGTGACCCTGGATCCAGACAAAAAAGATAGATGGGGTTTACCCCTTCTGGCCATTGATTGTGAACTGAAGGATAATGAAAAAAAAATGCGGCTGGATATGCGGAATACCGCAGCCGAAATGTTGGACAAGGTTGGCGCAAAAAACATTTCCACCTGGGATAGCGCCGAACATGAGGGGCAAAGGATCTTTAGTGTGCACGATATGGGCATTGCCAGAATGGGCCGTGATCCGAAAACATCCGTGCTGAATGGACATAACCAGATGCACGATGCGAAGAATGTTTTTATTACCGATGGTTCCTGTATGGCTTCGTCTTCCTGCCTGGAACCATCACTCACCTATATGGCGTTAACAGCCAGAGGCTGTGATTTTGCCGTGAAGGAATTGAAAAAAGGGAACCTGTGATTCCGGGTAAGCATCCTGAATTTGCATACAATTGCTTTATTAATTAATTATTTACGGGTATTGAATTACTTTTAAATCCGGATGGGAAGGCTGGTCAAATGATACCGGTTTGGCCTTCTTAAAATGCGCAACGCAATGATTAAAATAAATCAGGATTTAAAACCCGCTGATTTCAATTCCATGCTCCGGAAATTCTGGTCAGTTTCTGCAGAGAAGATCAGGCTGATCGAGAAGGATTATGATGTGTCCGAAGGCGCTCCTGTTTTTACCATAAAGGGACTGTATACGTCCCGGGGCTGGACCGAATGGACACAGGGTTTTCAATTTGGGTCCGCTGTTTTACAATACGACGCCACCGGTGACCGGTCCTTCCTGGAATTGGGGCGAAGGAAAACGGTTGAATTAATGGTTCCGCATCTGAGCCATACCGGCGTACATGATCATGGGTTTAATAATGTCAGTACGTTTGGCAATTTGCTTCGCCTGATGCATGAAGGCAGGATGGATTTCAATGAATGGGAAAAAAATTACTATGTATTGGCGCTGAAAATCTCAGGCTCCGTTCAGGCAAACCGGTGGACAGAAATTAAAAACGGCGGATTTATTCATTCCTTCAACGGACCGCATTCTCTTTTTGTGGACACGATCAGGTCCATCCGCTCTCTTACACTCAGTCACAGTCTGGGTCATATACTGCAAACGGAAGGCGATGCCCGCATCAGTTTATTGCAGCGCGCCGTTCAGCATCTTCAGGCAACGGCTCAATATTCCGTTTTCTATGGCGGGGACCGCGATGTGTATGATGTATGGGGAAGAACGGCTCATGAAAGTATCTTTAATGTAAAAGACGGAAATTACCGATGCCCCAACAGCCAGCAGGGTTATTCAGGGTTCAGTACCTGGACGAGGGGTTTGGCCTGGGCCATGTGTGGTTTTGCCGAACAGCTCGAATGGTTCGATACAATCAGCGAAGCGGAACTGAAGGCATTTTCCGAAAGGAAAAACATTCTTTCTTTATTATTGAAGGCAGCAAAGGCCACCTGTGATTTTTACATAAGCAATTCCCCGGCAGACGGGGTGCCTTATTGGGATACCGGAGCGCCAAACCTGGATAAGCTGGGTGACTATCTGAATAAGCCCGCTGATCCATTTAATGATTTCGAACCTGTTGATAGTTCGGCCGCGGCCATCGCTGCACAAGGACTGTTAAGGCTTGGAAAATATCTGCAGCAAAAACAGGAAACCGAAGCGGGCCATCGCTACTGGCAGGCGGGATTAACGGTTTTGAATACCATTCTTGATGAACCCTATCTCAACCAGGATCCAAAGCACCAGGGATTATTATTACATGCTATTTATCACCGGCCCAATGGATGGGATTATATTCCGGAAGGAAGTAAAATTCCTTATGGCGAGTCCAGTATGTGGGGGGATTATCATATCCGCGAAGCGGGTCTTTATCTTCAACGGGTGATGAATAATGAACCGTATTATACTTTTTTCAACATTCAATGAATT
>DASRLM010000704.1:0-2151 GCA_035648455.1 Puia sp.
AACCAGCTAACCGCACAATACAAAGACCTTCCCCCGGAGGGTCTTTTTAATTTCATCCCTTCCCGGTTGGTGTTTGATCAAATTGTACTTTTGGGGTATTAAAACTTACCGGAATGGCAGAGCCAGCAAATAATCAGTTAAACATAGAGATCAGTGAAGAAGTAGCTGAAGGGGAGTATGCCAACCTCGCCATCATTACACACAGCCATGCCGAGTTTGTGATTGATTTTGTTAATGTGATGCCGGGAACCCCGAAAAGCAAGGTCAAGTCCCGGATCATCTTCACGCCCCAGCATGCCAAACGTTTCATGAAGGCCCTTACGGAAAATGTGAATCGCTTTGAAACGGCCAACGGCAAAATACAAGACCTGGAAGACGTTCAGATCCCCATGAATTTCGGCGGCCCCACAGCGCAGGCCTGAGATCGGATCCTGCCTTTTACATCATCCCGGAATCTGCAAAACTGAAATATCCATCATGGCTTACAATGATGTGATCAATCACTTTAATGTCCAGGTATTTGGCGGCTTCCCGGATCTTATAAGTCAGGTCCTCATCTGCTTTGCTCGGCTTCAGATTTCCTGAAGGATGATTATGACAGAGGATCACATTCACTGCATGGGTTTCCAGCGCCTTTTTTAAGATCACCCTCGGATCAGCTACCGTTCCGGTGATCCCGCCCCGGCTCACTACTTCAAAATGGTTTACCCGGTTGGCCTGGTTCAGGAATAATACGGCGAATACCTCCCGGTTATTGTCCTGAAGGGTCACGCGAAGCCAGTCGGCCACCTGGCGGCTGTCCCTGATCACCGGTTTATCCAGGGCTCCCATGGAAAGGCGACGGCGTCCCAGTTCCAGCGCGGCTAAGATAACCACCGCTTTCACGGGACCTATCCCCCTTATTTTCAACAGGTCATGAATGCTGAGCTTACCCAGTTCATTCAGGTTGTTTTTCACGGAAAAAAGCAGTTCCTTGGCCAGATCTACGGCGTTTTTTTCGCGGGTACCCTGGTTGATCAGAATAGCCAGCAACTCCGAATCGGTGAGGTTTTCCGCATTTTTACTTAGTAACTTTTCGCGGGGCCTGTCATCTGCCGCCCAGGTCTTAATTGAGTAGTTTTGCGCTTGCATGCGTCAATAATACCGACTATTTTTATGCCTTACAATCCCTGTTCGTGGTATATTTCGGTAAGCACCGAACCACCGGCAGTGATATCCTAATTTGAAAACTAATTTGATATCCATGAAACCTAAATCTACACTCTCTGCTATTGGCGGCTGGAATTCCTTCTTTTTTTGCGTAGGCATGTACCTGGTTGCTTTATTCTTTTCCATCTTTGTTTGTTCCTCTATTTTTTATGTGGTGAACAGCAACAAGCAATCTGATAAAAATACGTATACGGCTAAGTCGACGGCAAAGCCGGAACTGGCTTCTATTAACAGGTAAATTTTCCTAAACTTTTTGTTGACGGTTGACCGATGACGGTTGACGGACTTTGTGTGCGAATCCGCACCTGAATTCCGTCAACCGTCATCGGTCAACCGTCAACTTTTTTATTATATCTTCGTCCAACACTTTCATTTATGCAAGGAATTGCCAAGATATTCTCCGGTACGGGATCCCAGTACCTGGCAGAGAAAATTACCAGGCGTTATGGATGCCCCCCGGGAAAAATAACCATTCAGCATTTCAGTGATGGAGAAATCCAGCCCATTTTCAATGAGAGTGTTCGCGGGGACATGGTTTTCCTGGTGCAGAGCACATTTTCGCCTACAGAGAACCTGATGGAGTTACTCCTGATGATTGACGCAGCCAAAAGGGCCTCGGCGCATAAGGTGGTTCCGGTAATCCCCTACTACGGATATGCCCGTCAGGACCGCAAGGACAAACCCCGGGTAGCCATTGGTTCCAAACTGGTAGCCAACATGTTAGTTGCAGCGGGGGCCGACAGGGTGATTACTATGGACCTGCACGCACCCCAGATCCAGGGTTATTTTGATATCCCCGTGGATCACCTGGACAGTTCGGCCATTTTTATCCCTTACATAGAAAATCTTAAACTCGAAAACCTTACCTTTGCCGCCCCCGATGTGGGAAGTGCCAACCGGATCAGGGAGATTGCTTCTTACTTCAATGCAGAAATGGTGATT
>DASRLM010000705.1:0-2304 GCA_035648455.1 Puia sp.
AGGCGGGTATCCGTCACATCGAGGTGGGCATTCACGACAACGATCCTTTGAAACCCATAAAAAAAAGTGCGAACTACGCCGCCTCCGTCTACCTGGGCGATTTGTTGGTCACCTGTTACTCCCTGTTCAGCCGCAACCGGACCTTTGGCAATATGATCGGCAAGGGATATACGGTGAATGCCGCGAGACTGGAACTGAACATGGTGGCCGAAGGATATAACGGCAGCAGCTGCATCTACCGGATCAACGAGCAGTTGAAAGCCGAAATGCCCATTGCCGAAACGATATACAGGATCCTGTGGGAAGGTTTAGATGTTAAAAAAGGGTTTGGGTTCATTGAGGCGATGCTGGTATAGAAGGGGATGACGGATGACGGTTGACGGATGACCGACTTCTGTTGCGAATCCCAAATAAAAGTCCGTCAACCGTCAACCGTCATCCGTCATCCCCTCTGGGGCTGCTCAAAAAACATCCCCGCCGCAATGCCATCCGCAAACAACTTTCCCTTTCGGGTCAGGATTAATTTTTCATCGGCGAGGATCATCTGTTCCGCATGGATATAACGGGAAGCATTTTTTTCCAGCAGATCTTTTTTTTCTGTTCCAAAGCTGGTGGCCACCAGCTGCAGGTCCAGCCCTTCGAGGGTTCTGAGGGAAGTCATGATGTATTCATTCAGCCGGTCTGAGGCACTCAGTGTTTCCGATTCAAAATTCAGTTCTCCCTGCCCGAGCGATTGGATGTATTTCGCATTATTGGCTATGTTCCACTGGCGCGTGCTTCCATTGAAGGAATGGGCGGAAGGACCCAGACCGAGGTATTTTTTGGATTGCCAGTAGGCGCTGTTGTGCCGGCTCCGCTTTCCGGGCCGGGCAAAATTTGAGATCTCATACTGCTCATAACCGCTGTCTTCCAGCCACTGTATCCCGTACAGGAACTGGCGGGCCTGATCCTCCTGCACGATGTCCGGCATGGCGCCCAGCCTGATTTTTTTATACAGGGGTGTTTTCGGTTCCACCGTCAGCGCATAACAGGAAAGATGGGGTACCTGTAAAGAAGCTGCCCGGCTGATGTTCATTTTCCAGCGATCATCTGTCAGCCCTGGCAATCCGTAAATCAGATCGATGCTGATGTTATCCAACCCCATGGACTGCGCATCCAGCACCGCTCTTTCCGCCTGTATGTCATCATGGGCGCGGTTCATCCACAACAGGTCCTCTCCGAAAAAAGACTGCACGCCCAGACTCAGCCGGTTGACGCCCGCCATTTTCCAGCGGGCCAGCGCCTCCGGATCCACATCATCCGGATTGGCTTCCAGGGTGATCTCCGCAGCCGCGGCCACATTAAAATAATGATGAATGGCCTGCATGATGGCCACTATTTCCCCATCCGATAATAAAGAAGGGGTACCACCGCCGAAATAAATGGTTTCCACCGCCTCACCCTGCAGATAATCGGCACGCAGGCTGATCTCCTTCAATAAAGCGGCCGTAAAATCGTTTTTCATGGCCAGGGATGTGGAGAAATGAAAATTACAATAATGACAGGCCTGCTTACAGAAAGGAACGTGGATATATATACCTGCCATGCCGTTTGGCGAATTTTATCGAATATTATGAAAGATTACTGAGTGTGCATGGCAAAACTAACACTATATGGCGGCATGGTTATGCTGTTGCTCATCTCCGGGCTGAAAGGATATCCGCAATATCCGCTCCGTATCAGCCTGCAGGCCGCTGATTCCGTGCTTTCCCCGGCAGATCTGGGAATCCCGGCTTCATTCAAAGACAGAAATGCCTGCACGGAATATGTGTATCGTCTTCCGGGTCTGTTGCAGGATAAGGGATTTGCCGCCGCATCCATCGACAGTGCCCATTTTGATTCCGCCTATGCTTTCATCCAGCTTTATATAGGAGATAAATTTTCCTGGGCGTCTGTCAGGGTAAAACCCGAAGATGCTGTCATGCTGCGGGACGCGGGCTGGAGCACAAAAAAGATAACGGGCAAACCGGCGAGGCTGGATAAAATACAATCCGAGGAACTGATCCTGCTGAATTACATGGAGAATAACGGTTTTCCCTTTGCGCGGATTTCGCTGGACAGTATCAGCATGGACCGGGGAGCGCTGAGCGCCGCACTGAAAATAGAAAAAGGGCCGTTGTATAAAATCGACAGCATCCGTATTTACGGATCGTCGAAGATTTCTTCCGCTTTCATGGAAAGATACCTGGGCATACCCAAAGGAAGCATTTACCGCAAGGAGAAACTGGAGTCCATCAGCAAACGGATCCGGGAACTGCCCTATGT
>DASRLM010000706.1:0-2116 GCA_035648455.1 Puia sp.
GATCCAGAGCACGACGGCGCTGCCGACGGGCGGTTCGGAACGGTCCCAGGACGTGTTGCCAAAAGGCGCCTGGTAGTTGGGAATAAAACCGGCGGGTGTAATGGACTTGGTGATTTCAATGGCGTTGGCATAAGCCAGGTCCTTGTTGAATGAAGAAAGCATGTAGGCTGCGAAATACGTGTCCCAGTCGAACAGCACAAACCCGCCCCAGCCATTGCTCCAGCTTCTGCTGACCGGGGTAATCACTCTGTTATTTGGTGCATCGTATATGGTATTCCAGGCCAGGATGGTTTGCATGGCGGTAAACGATTGGCTCAGGTTCCCGTAGCCGTCCATGCGTTTCTGCTGCAGGTCGTGATGCCGTTGGATAACGGCTTTTATTTCCGCCAGTGTTCTGGTTCTTCCGGTATAAATACCGATCTCGTTATCCAGGGTAAACGTAAGATGGGGAGCAGTCGTTACCGCATAAGCATCGGTCACCGGCGATGCGGTGGCGCTTACGGCGATGCTGTCTCCGGCAAACAAGCCGTACAGCCTGTTGTCTTTCATTCCGATCTCACCCCCGCCGTTCCAGAGCAGGCCAGCTTCCACCACTAAATAATTCTTAGATTTTTTTGCCGGGGAAACCAGGATCAGTTCATCGGCTCCATCGGTGGCGCTCTGGATGGAGAGTTCTTCTTCTTTATAGCCCAGCTTCATGCTGGTGTAACTGCCATCATCTGATCTTAATCCGGGTAAAACTTTTTCGGGCCGGTTACTGATGGCGGGTTCTTTAAAAGTTTCCTTTAAATAATCCGGATTGCCGGGCTGGGTTAAACACAGATTAATCGAAAAACCCTGCGGAAGATGGACGTGGGAGGTAAAACTGCCATTGTACCAGGTATTCCAGCCGGTACCCAGCCTCTTCTGGAGTTCGCGGTATTCGGGGGTTCTGATATTACGCGTCACGGGTTGCGCATACATAAACGGAGATGCGCCCAACAGCAGCGCCAGCAGGAAAGTGAAACGGCTTTTCTTCATGAGGTGATTTTTTATCCGGGAAATGGGAACAAGTTATTTATTTATTGTCATTATCCCGGATCGCTGAACCGGGGATTACTTAAAAAACTGCTGTCAGTCAGTGTGCCCAAAAACTGGATCAGGTAAAACTTGTCGTTGTCGCTCAGCGGAATCCCCTTTCGCAGGGTTGAATCCAGTGTGGCGCTTTGGATCACGCCCTGGTTATAATGGTCCAGCACATCGCTGAGGGTAGGGAAGCGGCCATCGTGGCCGTAGGGAAAGGTCAGGAACACGTTGCGGAGACTGGGAACCATGAACCGGATCGAATCCTCCTTTCTACCGGTGATGCGCATGCGCCCATAATCTTTTAAGGTACTGTCCACCGCCATGCCCGTGTTGCGGAAACTGTAATCGGTAAACAGCGGTTCTTTATGACAGCCTGCGCATTTCTGCTGGAAAATAAGGTATCCCGGTTTTTCATATTGGGTGAACACGGCTTCGCCCCGTTTTACTTTATCGTATTTCGAATTGGCAGACACGAGCGAAACGGTAAACTGGGTGAGCGCCCGCAGGATCCTTTGTGAATTGATATCCGTTGTACCAAAAGCCTTTTTGAAAAGGGCCGGATATTGCTTATCCTTTTTCAATTTTCCAATCACGTGGCTCAGGCTCTCCGCCATTTCATGCGGATCCAGCAGGGGCGCCAGCGGCTGCACTTCCAGGTGATTGATGCCGCCATCCCAATGAAATTCCTTTTGCCAGGCCAGGTTGAACAATCCCGGTGCATTGCGGTAGCTGAACTGGTTGTTGAAACCATGGCTCAGCCGGTGTTCGAAAGTGGCGAAGGCCGCGAACTGCTGGTGGCAGGAGGAGCAGGGGAAATTGCCATCCACCGACAGCTTTCCATCATAAAATAATTTCCGGCCGAGTTCGAATCCCGCTTTCGTCACCGGATTCTTTTCAAACGCATACAGCACCGGAGGAAAACCCAGAGGTACCGGAAAAGGAGAAGATATCCCGACCCACAGGAAGGAGCATAGGCACAGGAAAGCTATGATAAACGGGGTTTTCATGAGACGCTCTTCTTTAGCCACCCGGCAAAACGATGCCCCTGAAA
>DASRLM010000707.1:0-2485 GCA_035648455.1 Puia sp.
GCCCTGGTGGGCGTGTATATTATTTTATTCAGGATCGGTCCCCTGGTAAAAAATGAAAGCCTGCATCAATATGTACAATAAAAGAAATGGCCGCTATTTTATTTTTACAGAAAAAAATCATGCCTATGCTGAAATTAAATCTCCTGCATCCCGACATCCTCCAGGCCCTGGGCAGTAACGGTCATGGCGCGAAGATCCTGATCGCCGACGGCAATTTTCCCGTTTCCACCAAAACAGCGGCCACCTGCAAAAAAGTATTTCTGAACCTGGCGCCCGGCATGCTTTCGGTAACGGATATACTGGGGGTGATCAAAGAATTTATTCCGGTTGAAAAATACATGATCATGGTGGCGCCGGATGACAGCGAACATCCCATTCACCGGGAATTTGCCCGGCTGCTGGGAGAAAATACAACATGCCAGAAACTGAAGAGGGAGGCGTTTTACCAGGAAGCGTCCACGGATGATGTTTGCCTCGCCATCGCCAGCGCGGAAACCCGCCGCTTTGGGAATATTTTACTGGTGATCGGCGTGGTGGCTTAATCAATGGTTTATTCCGGTATATCTAATATTTACTCCGAATGCCGTTTAATTAAGAGATGTATGCTTATTTTTAGTTCTGAATTCAATTACCTCCATGCAAAGAAAAAATAATTCCCGGCGCAGTTTTCTGAGAAATACAGCAGGCGCCCTGGCCGCTTTTACCATCGTTCCCCGTCATGTGTTGGGCCGCGGTTTTATACCTCCCAGCGATCAGCTTACCAAAGCCATTGTGGGCGTGGGCAATATGGGGCAGGGTCATATTAAATATGCCGGAACCCGCGTAGGGGCCATTTGCGATGTGGACAAGAACCACCTGGCATCCACCCTGGCCAAACTGGACAAGGGCACAAAAACATTTTCGGATTACCGGGAACTCATTCAGCTTCCGGAAATAGACATCGTGCATATTGCCACACCGCCGCACTGGCACGGCATCATTGCTGCCGATGCCCTCCGGGCCGGGAAAGACGTATGGTGCGAGAAACCCATGACGGCCACCATCGGGGAGGGAAAACGGGTAATTGAAGCGGTGCAGCAACACGGCCGGATTTTCCGGCTGAATACCTGGTTCCGTTTCGAAGATATCTTTTACGGTATGGGCACCACGGTCAAACCCATAAAAAAACTGGTGGAGAGCGGACTGCTGGGATGGCCCCTGAAAGTAACGATCGGCAAACACACGGGGTTTGACTGGAAATTTTATTGGGTGGGCAAAACCAACCTCGAAGAATTGCCGGTACCCCCGGAACTGGATTATGACAGGTGGCTGGGCCCTGCTCCCTATAAGCCCTACAATCCCCACCGGGTGCATCAGACTTTTAGGGGATATTGGGATTATGACGGGGGCGGACTGGGAGATATGGGTCAGCATTACCTGGATCCTGTTCAATATTTCCTGGGAAAAGATGATACCAGCCCCATTTCCGTAGAAGTAGATGCACCGCAGCAACATCCGGATGCCGTGGGAACCTGGCGCAGGATTGAATATACCTATGCCGATGGCTGCAAGATCATATTGGATGGCGAGGGCAGCGAAACCAATGCGGCCTATATTGAAGGACCCCAAGGAAAACTCTATCCCGGATTCCGGTCGGATATTCCGGATCTGCAAAAAAAGCTGGATTCATTTCCGGATCCGGAACCACAGGTAACGGATTTTATTGATGCCGTTAAAAACAGGAAAAAATTTGCATTGAATGAATCAAATGGTCATCGTTCCTGCACCCTGGTCAACCTCGGCAAAGCCGCTTTAAGATTGGGACGGTCACTGCAATACGATCCGGTAAAGCAGGAGTTTGTGCAGGATGATGAAGCCAATGCCCAGCTCTTTAAACCGATGCGGGAGCCCTGGATCATATGATGTGAACACCCGATAAAACGTAAAAACAATCCATCTCATTTTTATTCAAACCGTCTACATGAGGAAATGTTTATTTGCATTGCTGACTTTGTGTTTTTTGCATGCCTTCCCTGCCCGGGCCCAAACTGATCAGCGTACGCTCAATACCAAAATTGCAGATCTGCTGGCCAGGATCCCGGCACAGAATGCGGAACAAAATGATAAAAGCATGCAGGTGATCGCCGACCTCGGAGCACCGGGTCTGGAAAAAATGGCCACCATGCTGGCCGCTCCCGGGAAAGGCGACAATACCGCACTGCAATATGCCCTGGCCGGTTTTTCCTATTACGCTGCAAGGCCAAAAAATGACGCATTGAAAACCTGGAGCGCAAGTGCCTACGTAAAGGCGCTGAAGGAAGTCGCCGACAAGGAAAATAAAGCGTTTATCATACGGCAACTCGAAATCGTAGGCAATGACCAGGCTGTTCCTTCGCTGATTCCCTATTTATCCGACGAAAGGCTTTGTGACCCCGCAGCCAGGGCCCTCGTAAAAATCAACACCATACAGGCTAAAAAAGCGCTGCTGGATGCCGCTCAGAAAGTT
>DASRLM010000708.1:0-17368 GCA_035648455.1 Puia sp.
CCAAAAAACTGCATCTGAAAAGCATCGTCTACGAACTGCTTTGGTTCCTGAAAGGGGATACGAACATTCAATATCTGAAAGAACATGGCGTAAGCATCTGGAACGAATGGGCCAACCCGGAAGGTGAACTGGGCCCGGTATACGGCAAGCAATGGAGAAGCTGGGAAGGGGCGGATGGTACCGTAGTGGATCAGATCAGCGAAGTTATTCATCAGTTAAAAACAAACCCGAACAGCCGCCGCATGATCGTGAGCGCCTGGAACGTGGCGGAACTTCCAGAGATGGCGCTGATGCCCTGTCATGTTTTATTTCAGTTTTACGTATCCCCACCCAATTCACCCGGCGAACGCGGAGTCCTCAGTTGCCAGCTCTACCAGCGCAGTGCTGATGTGTTTCTCGGCGTGCCCTTCAATATTGCTTCCTATGCACTGCTGACGTTAATGATGGCCCAGGTATGCAACCTGGAGCCGGGGGAATTCATTCACAGTTTCGGTGATGTGCACCTGTACAACAACCACCTTGAACAGGCCAGGCTGCAATTAACCAGAACACCGAATGCCTTACCGCGAATGAAATTAAATGCCCGGGTAAAGCATATTTTCGATTTCGATTTTGAAGATTTCACTCTGGAAAACTATCATCCCCATCCGCCCATTAAGGCTCCGGTAGCTGTTTAAAATGAATGGATATGACGCTTTCAATCATTGTTGCTGCAGCAGAAAATAATGCGATCGGGAAAAATAACCAGATGCTGTGGTATCTCCCCGAGGACTTCCGGTTTTTTAAAAACAGCACCTGGGGATTACCCCTCATCATGGGAAGAAAAACCTATGAGGCGATGGGCAGCAAGAACCTGGCGGGGCGGTTCAACATCATCATCACCCGTCAGAAGGAATATGGGAAGACGCATCCTGACGCACAGGTGGCAGCCAATCTGAAGGAAGCCATCAGCCTGGCGGGGAAAACCGATAGCAGGCAAGCTTTCATTGGCGGGGGAGGACAACTGTATGCCGAGGCCATACTGCTTTGTGATAAAATATACATGACCCGGGTAAAGGCGGTGTTGGATGGAGATGCCTTTTCCCCCGAAATTCCCACCGATGTTTTCGAGATGACCCATTCCCGGATAGTTGCGGCAGACGAAAAAAATGCATACAGCATGGACTTTCAAACCTGGGAGAAAAAAAATACTGTCTCCGTTTAAACAGCCAACAGTAAACATGTATTCCCGAACGGAGCTTGCCTTGAAATACCTGAAACATCACTGGCACGCATCCAATGGAAAGGGGCATGGCATCCATTCTCCGTTTGTTTATGAATTCGTAACGGAAGTCCTGAATGACCCGCGTTCCTTTTATCCTTACACCGCCATTGAAAAAATCAGATCCGGAATGCTCCGGGATCAGCGAATGATCGGGATAAAGGACTATGGCAAACCGACGGGAACGAAAGGGGGAATAAAAATTGCAGACATCGCGCACCGGTCTTTGTCCAGCCGTAAATTCGGACATCTTTTATTTCGGATAGTTAATCATTACCGTCCCCGGAATATCCTGGAAATGGGCACCTCCCTGGGCATTTCCGGAGCCTATCTGGCTGCTGCCGATGGATCCGCGCAGCTAACCACACTGGAAGGATCGCCCTCCATTGCCCGGATCGCTGCTGAAAATTTCAGCCGGCTCAACCTCGAAAATATAAGGCAGGTGACCGGGAGTTTTGAAGATACACTGAGCGCCGTTATGGAATCATCGCCGCCATTTGATCTCGTGTTCATCGATGGCAACCACAGGAAAGACCCCGTATTGAAATATTTCCGTCAGTTGATGGGAAAAAAACCAGCGGAAGCAGTGTTTATTTTTCATGATATTCACTGGAGCGGGGGAATGGAAGAAGCCTGGCAGATCATCCGGGAACATCCGGAAGTGATGCTCAGTATCGATCTCTTTTTGGCCGGGTTTGTTTTTTTTCGCGAAAACTTTCGCGTCAAACAGCATTTCAACATCAGATTTTAAACCAGGAGATGAATAAGGACCAGGTGAACATACCGGCGATACCAAAGCAATTAATAGCGGCACTGAACAAACTGGATCATTTTGATGTGCAGGCATTCCTAAATATGCATCAGTCGGGTGAACAGCTGGTATCGGTTCGTTTCAATCCGGCAAAAATTAAGATGGATAAAGAAATGGCTTCGTCCCAGATACCCGGACTTTCCTTTCCGCTGGCCGGCCGCATTCCCTGGACCAGCAACGGATATTATCTTTCGGAAAGGCCCTCCTTTACACTGGATCCCTTTTTCCATGCCGGGGTATATTATGTTCAGGAGGCTTCCGGTATGTTCCTGGAGCATGCGCTGAGGCAAACAGTTGATTTATCCAAACCATTGAAAGTGCTTGACCTTTGTGCGGCACCCGGTGGTAAATCCACCCTGATACAAAGCATGATCTCAAATAATTCCCTGTTGCTGAGCAATGAAGTGATTAAAACCCGGGTTCCGGTTTTACATCAGAACCTGAGTAAGTGGGGGCTGATGAATGCCCTGATATCCAACAATGATCCAAAGGATTTCAAAAGGATTCCGGGATTTTTTGACGTGCTTTTCATTGATGCTCCCTGCAGCGGCAGCGGACTGTTCCGCAAGGATCCCCAGGCCATCGGAGAATGGAGCGAAGAAAGGGTGAAGCTATGCAGCCAGCGGCAGCAAAGGATACTCGCCGATGCCTGGGATTGCCTGAAAGAAAATGGCGTAATGATCTACACCACCTGTTCCTATTCCACAGAAGAGAATGAAGATATCTTGGATGTATTGCTGCATGATTATGCGTGTGAAACCATTTGCATATCGCTGGAACCATCCTGGAAGATCGTCGAAACCCGGTCGGAGAAAGCAAGGGGTTATGGTTATCGGTTTTATCCCGATAAATTAAAAGGGGAAGGATTTTTTTTATGTGCGGTTCGTAAGACATCGGGAAATCAGGGTATTCCAAAATCCAGGGAGAAAAGGGATATACCTGGTAAAAAGGAAGAATCCGCATTACGGAAGTTTATTCCGGATCAACACATTCAGTTCGAACGCATAAACGACTGGTTCCATGCCCTCCCCGAAAGCATGCTGGATGATTTTATATTCCTGAAGAGCCATCTGTATCTGAAGAAAGCCGGGGTAATGGCCGGAAGGATGGGCTCGGACGAATGGATACCCGATCATGAGCTGGCGCTGAGCACCGCATTGGATCCCGGAATACCGGCACTGGAACTGTCACTCTCCGACGCATTGAAATACCTGCGGCGGGAGGTGCCTACCACGGAGCTGCCACAGAAGGGATGGATGCCGGTGAGTTTCGGGTATCAGAAACTGGGCTGGGTGAAAATCCTGCCGAACCGCCTGAACAATTACTTTCCCAAAGCATGGAGGATATTGAAATGAGGGACCTGCAACCCGTTTAACCCGTTTTTAATGTTTTATTTGCAAGATTATTCAGGATCTTTGCGTTTATCCATAAATATTTTCCCATGAGGAACCTGCTCGCCGGATTGTTTTGCCTGATTGTACTGGTATCCACAGGTTTAGCCCAGCATGCACCCCTTCAGATTGAAGGAACCGGCGGAAAATTCTCGCTGATCCATGCCGTTGCCGCAAAAGAAAACTGGTACAGCATCGGAAGATTATATAATGCCAGCCCTCACGATCTCGCCAGCTTCAATAATATGAGTTTTGACAAACCGCTGGAAATTGGCCAGCAGATCAACATCCCGCTCACGTCAGCCAATTTCGATCAGAAGCAGCGAAAGGAATCGGGCGAGACCCTGATTCCGGTATACCACGTGGTTCAGGACAAAGAATGGGCATTCCGTCTCAGTTCCATATACAATGATGTTCCGGTCAGCAGCCTGGAAAAATGGAACAAAATCAAGCGTGATGAAGTAAAGCAGGGAATGACGCTGATCGTCGGTTTCCTGAAAGTAAAAACGGATCAGTCTGCTTTTGCAACTGCCCCACCCATGCTGCCGGATCAGCAGTCGCCCGCCGCCGCTGCATTTACGGAAAAACCAAAAGAAATAAGGGTTACGGATCAGCCGGTACCGCCGGCAACCACGGCGACTGTCAAATCCGCTTCCACCATACCGGTTTCCACTTCATCGGTAACCAGTTCCGACAAGCAAAACACTTATGCCAGCACCCATGCTTCCGGCGGATTTTTCGCCATCAGCTATGTGGGAAACAGCAACAAATCATTCAGCGGTCAGGCCGGTACATTTAAAAGCACCAGCGGGTGGACAGACGGAAAATATTATGCGCTGATGAACGGCGCGGCTGTAGGCACGATCATTCGCGTCAGCAGCAACGGCAAAACGGTTTACGCAAAGGTACTCGGCCAGCTCCCGGAAATGAAGGAAAGCAATGGATTAATCATTCGCATCAGCAACGCGGCTTCTGCCGAACTGGGCACGGGTGAAGGAAGATTTGCTTCAGATGTGCGGTACTGATGAAATAGTCCCCGTTAATTATTTACCTGCGCGGTTTCCCCGGATAGCATAATAAAGAATATACAGGTAGCAGGGAAGCATACATACGTAAAATGAAAGGTTGTTAGATACGTGAAATTTGTCTTTCAGCGAACTGTAAATAAGCGGAATGATCGCTCCACCCGCAATGCCCATAATCAGCAACGCAGATCCTGTTTTGGTAAATCGGCCAAGACCCGAAATGGCGAGCGGCCAAATGGCGGGCCATATCATGGCATTCGCCAACCCGAGCAGGGCAATGAAAACAATGGAAGTATAACCATGGGTTAAAAAAACGGCAGTTGAAAAAAGTATACCCAGAACGGCCGATATCTTCAGTCCCGTTTGTTGCGAGATGATTTTGGGAATAGTAAATATCCCCGCCACATAACCCACCAACATGGCGGCGAGGGTAAAAAAGGTGAAATATTTTGTGACATCCAGCGGAAGTCCCTGCGTTTTTCCATACGTTCCGATGGCATCTCCGGCCATAACTTCTGCGCCCACGTACAGAAAAAGACAAAGAACCCCCAACAAGAGGTAAGGAAACTGAAATACACTTGATTTTCCCTTCCGGTCCTCAACAACCCGAACTTCCTGATCGGTATCAATTTCCGGTAAAGGAGAAAACCAGATCATGAAAGCCAGCAAAATCAATATGCCCGTAATGATGGCATAAGGTGTGATTACCCGTTCTGCCAGTTCCTGTAATAAACTTCCCTTCTCTGCTAAATTGGACGTGGCATTAATCTGGGTTTCCAGCAACGTGGCATTTTTTAAAATCAGGGCTCCCAGTATCAGTGGACTTATCATACCTGCCGTCTTATTGCAGATACCCATAATACTGATCCTTTTGGCCGCACTTTCAATCGGTCCGATAATGGTAATGTAGGGATTGGATGCGGTTTGTAACAACGCCAGCCCCATACCCTGTACAAATAAACCCGTGAGGAATAAACCAAAGGTCCTGGAATGCGCTGCAGGAATGAATATGGCAGAACCGACGGCCATGATAAACAGACCCAGCGACATGCCCCTTTTATAACCGGTCTTTTTGATCACGAAAGAAGAAGGTAGTGCCAGGCAGAAATAGGCCATGTAAAAAGAAAAGGTAACAAAGAAGGCCTGAACATCACTGTCCAGCTGACACGCCAGTTTTAAGAATGGAATCAAAGTTCCATTGAGCCAGGTAACAAAACCGAAAATGAAAAATAAAACACCGATAATAAAAATGGCCTGGTAGTTTGTTTTCGGGGCTGCGGATGCAGTCACCTGCCTGTCCTGATCTGATTTCAAGTTGGAAAAATTAAGGGTTGAAAAGGAATTGGGAAGAGGACATTATCCGGCACCCCCGGAAATCATTTTTTATTGTGATCACCGCCATCATCTGATTTCTTGCAGCAGGTGGGTAATTTATCATAGGCTTCGCCATTGGCAGATACATCATCGGCATCATATCCTACATTGGCAATGGCGGTTTTTATATTTTCAATGTTGGTGCGGTCCCAGAGATAGGTTACTTTGGCCGTTTTTCTTTTATAATCCACCACTATTTTCTGAACACCGTCTTCACGGCTGACGTATTTTTCAATCCTGTCCTTACACTGATCGCACTGAACAGAAGGCACTTTAATGGTAGCGGTTTCAATGGCACCCTTCCGCACCACCTGGGCCTTTGTAAAAACAAGAAATGAACTGAACAGTACGGAAAGAAAGAGTAATTTTTTCATGATTTAAAGATAAATTAAAAAGTAAATAAAGGCAATCCTTTTTCCCCTTTTATCTCCAGACTGATGGGTCTTCACGCCATTTTAACAAGGTGGTTTGCTGCGACGGGGAAACCATTCCTTTCTCAACGGCCAATGCAATCAGTGTGGCATAATCCGTTAAGGACTTCGCCGTTACGCCGGCCGTTTCGAATGCTTTTTTCCCCTGATCGAATCCATAATTGAAAATCGAAACCATGCCCATCACTTCAAGCCCGGCATTCCGGAGCACGTTCACCACCTGCAGGCTGCTTTTCCCCGTGGATATCAGGTCTTCGATCACTACGATCTTTTTTCCCGTTTCGTATGATCCTTCAATCTGATTGCCCATGCCGTGTTCCTTTGGTTTGGCTCTTACATATATGAACGGCAGCTTCAGCTGATCAGCAGCCATGGCTCCCCAGGGAATGCCGGCCGTGGCCACCGCGGCCAGCCCTTCTGCATCTGCAAATTCTTCAAAAATCAGATTGCACATTTCTGATTTAATGAATTCCCGGATATGCGGAAAAGAAAGCACTTTCCGGTTGTCGCAGTAAATCGGACTCAGCCATCCGGATGCCCAGGTAAAGGGGTTTTCCACGCTGAGTTTAATGGCCTGTATCTGTAGAAGCTTTTCGGCAACGGCCTTTTCATTGGTCATGGCGTGAAGATAAAAAATTCCGGATGGTTTTCCCTGCCTGGCGGTGTTGGTTTATCTTTACGGGCTATGAATAGTAAAGTTCCGGTAAACAGCATGATCCGGGCAGGGGGCGGATTGGTTGAAAATGAAAGGGGAGAAGTGCTTTTCATGTTCCGAAGAAATACCTGGGATCTTCCGAAAGGAAAACTGGATGAAGGAGAAAGCCCGGAGGCCTGCGCCCTGCGGGAGGTGAAGGAAGAAACCGGCATCGTTCATCTTGAACTGAAGGAATTTTTACTGGTTACACAACATACGTATGAGGAAAAGGGCCGGATCATCTTAAAGGAAACCCACTGGTACAGGATGCGTGCGCCGCGGGATCAGGCCCTGGTTCCCCAGCTGGAGGAAGACATCACCCAACTCAAATGGATCGGGGAAACCGGATTCGGTGAGGTTAAACAAAATACTTTCCCCACCATACTGGATGTTTTGCGCGCTGCCGGCTTTAAAATCAGTTAACTCTTTTTCGGATAATAAAAACAGTCAGCCTGCTTACGCAAACCAGGTTTTCCTGCTGATCCAGGATTTTGATTTCCCAAACATGCGATGAAGAGCCCAGGTGCAGGGGGATGGCCGTGGCGGTTACAAATCCTTCGCGTACGCTTTTCAGGTGGTTGGCATTGATTTCAACACCCACACAAATAAATTGCTGCGGATCAATCACCATGGCGGAACCCACACTGCCGGCTGTTTCCGCCAGTGTTGCCGAAGCGCCGCCATGGAGCAACCCATAAGCCTGTTTTGTCCGTTGATCAACGGGCATTGTTGCTTTCAGATAATTTTCACCTATTTCAATGAACCGGATGCCGATATGATCATTCAGTGTGTCCTTTGCAAATTCATTGAGCATTCCCGTATTCAGTTCTTTCTTAAACCAGATGGACATATCAGGCCGTTTTATTCTTTAATGAATCGGCAACAACCTGGGGCAGGAATTGCATGGCGTCGCCGCCATTCCGAAGAACATCGCGTACCAGCGTGGAAGCAACGGACGTATATTGGGGTAAACAGGTCAGGAATACGGTTTCAATATGGTGATCCAGGCTGCGGTTCATGTCCGCAATGGCTTTCTCATACTCAAAATCATTTACGTAGCGTATGCCACGAATGATGAAGCGGGCCCCAACCTGCTGACAACATGTAATGGTCAGCCCGTCGTATACCACGGCATCCACCTGTGGATTGTCCATATAAATTTCTTTTGCCCATTTCAACCGCAGGTCTTCCGTGAACATGGGCAGTTTATTGGCATTGCGGCCGATGCCGATCACCACTTTGTCGAAGAGGGACAGGGAGCGGCTGATGATATCCAGGTGGCCGATGGTTATCGGATCAAAAGTGCCGGGGAAAAGCGCGATCCGTTGCATAATCTGTTGGTTTAAGGATTTGAAATGGGTTGTTTTCCCGCCAGCAGGTACAGAACAGCCATCCTGATAGCAACACCGTTCTCCACCTGTTGCAGGATGATGGATTGTTTACTGTCTGCCACATCACTGTCCAGCTCCACGCCGCGATTGATCGGACCCGGATGCATGATCCATATTTCTTTAGGTAAACTGTCCAGCATGTTGCGGCTGATGCCATAGGCCAGGTTATATTCCCTCAGGGAAGAAAACAATACCTGGTTCTGGCGTTCCAGCTGGATGCGCAACACATTGGCCACGTCGCACCATTCCAGGGCCCTGCGGAGATTGTATTCCACCCGTATATCAAAAGCTTCCCGGATATGAACGGGGATGAGGGTGGGGGGGCCGGCAACCATTACTTCGGCGCCCATTTTTTTAAGCAGGTAGATGTTGCTGAGGGCCACGCGGGAATGCATGATATCCCCGATGATCGCAATTTTCTTCCCTTCCAGCGAACCAAGTTTTTCGCGGATGGAAAAAGCATCCAGCAGGGCCTGTGTGGGATGCTCGTTGATGCCGTCACCCGCGTTCACGATGGCCGCCGGAATGTGTTTTGCCAGGAAATGCGGGGCACCGCTTGCGCTGTGGCGCATCACCACCATATCCACTTTCATGGACAAAATATTGTTCACGGTATCGAGCAGGGATTCTCCTTTGGACACGGATGAACCGGAAGCGGTAAAATTGATGGTATCTGCGGACAGACGTTTTTCAGCCAGTTCAAAGGAAATGCGCGTTCGCGTGGAATTTTCGTAAAAAAGATTCACGATGGTCACATCCCGGAGTGTGGGAACCTTTTTTATCGGCCTTTGTAAAACTTCTTTAAACTGGGTGGCGGTATCTAAAATAGTCTGGATGTCCGAAGTCTGTAAGTCTCTAATGCCCAGAAGATGTTTGGTACTGAGTTGCATTAAAACGCAAAGTTAGATTTTCAAAAGCCAATCACCAAAAGAGGTTGCGGATTACCATTATAAAAGAACCACTTCGTCCTTCCCATCCCTTTCTTTCCATAAAACCTTAACCTTCTGGGTGATGATGGTATCTATGGATTTACCGGCATAATCCGCCTGAATGGGAAACTCCCTGCTGAACCGGCGGTCGATCAGAACACACAATTCCACTTTGGCGGGCCGGCCAAAGGCCAAAAGGGCATCCAGTGCAGCCCGGATCGTTCTTCCGGTATACAACACATCATCTATCAGGATCACGGTTTTATTTTCAACGGAAAACGGGATATCGGTCTGATTGAGGGTATGCAGTCCCTGGCGGACATCATCCCGGTAAAAAGTGATGTCCAGCTTCCCGTACGTTATTTTTTTGGGCGCGATCTGCCGGTTGATCTGCTCCGCGATGCGGTCAGAAAAAAATATTCCCCTGGGCTGAATGCCGATGATGACCACATCATCATATTGGATTGTATTCTCCAGCAGCTGATGGCTCAGCCGCTTAACGGCGAGAACCAGTTGCTCTTCAGTGAGGATTGTCTTCAAGCCCTGTATTTTATATAAAAATAGGAAATGCTGTTCATGCTTCGTCTAAAAACGGATATCCATGGTCGGTAGGGGGCTGGAATGTTTCTTTAATGGTGCGCGCGCTCAGCCAGCGGTACAGGTTGAGGATGGATCCCGCTTTATCATTCGTTCCGCTTCCGCGGGCGCCCCCGAAAGGTTGTTGTCCCACTACGGCTCCCGTTGGCTTATCATTGATGTAAAAATTTCCCGCGGCCTGTCTTAATTTTTCTGTTGCCAGTTCTATGGCCTGCCGGTTCCTGGAAATAATCGATCCGGTAAGGGCATAGGGTGATGTCCGGTTCACCAGGTCCATCGTTTGTTCAAAGGCCGTTTCTTCATAAACGAACAAAGTAAGCACGGGTCCGAATATTTCTTCTTTCAGCGTAACATAATCCGGATCGGTGGTTTCAATGATGGTGGGTTCAATAAAATATCCTGTCGATTTATCGGCATGTCCGCCCGCAATGATCTTTGCCCTGGGGTCGGTAGCGGCCCGGTCGATATACCCTTTGATTTTATCAAAGCTTTTTTCATCGATCACGGCATTTACAAAATTCCGGAAATCCTCCACCGTGCCCATTTTCAGGGTCCTGACCGCAGCCTGTAATTTTCCTCGGATCTCCGTTGCCAGGTTGGAGGGCAGGTAGGCCCGCGAGGCCGCGGAACATTTTTGCCCCTGGAACTCAAAGGCGCCCCGGATCAGTGCGGTGACCGCCACATCGGTGTCTGCATCCGGATACACCAGCACAAAATCTTTTCCGCCGGTTTCACCAACTATGCGGGGATAGGATTTGTATCTGGCAATATTTTCTCCGATGATTTTCCATATACCGTTAAATACCGCGGTTGATCCGGTAAAATGAATGCCTGCAAAATCAGGGTGACTGAAACAAACCTGTCCCAGCACGGCCCCTTCCGGATACACCAGATTGATTACGCCATCGGGCAATCCTGCTTCCTGCAAAATTTTCATAAATAAATGGGCGCTGTAGATCTGCGTATCGGCAGGTTTCCATACCACCACATTGCCGCAAAGCGCAGCCGAAGAGGGCAGATTTCCACCTATGGCCGTAAAATTAAAAGGGGTGATGGCCAATACAAAACCTTCCAGTGGCCGGTACTCCATGCGGTTATGCACACCTGCAGCGCTCGTGGGTTGCTGCTTATAGATTTCACTTAGGTAATGTGTATTAAATCGTAGAAAATCAATCAATTCGCAAACCGCGTCGATCTCTGCCTGATAGGCATTTTTGCTTTGTCCGAGCATGGTGGCCGCATTCATGGCGCACCTGTATTTACCCGACAGCAGATCAGCGGCTTTCAGGAAAATGGCTGCGCGGTTTTCCCAGTTCAGGGACTCCCAGGCAGATTTGGCTCCCAATGCCGCAGCGATGGCGGATTGTACGTGTTCTGTGGTACCGCGGTGAAAATAGGCCAGTGTATGTGAAAGCTCGTGGGGTGGACGCATCCTGATTTTATCGCCTGAACGGATTTCTTTTCCACCGATGACCATGGGGATATCCTGTTCATGACGTTTACTGTCTGCGATTGCTTTTTTCAGGGCAATTTTTTCCGGGGATCCGGGTGCGTAGTTCAACACCGGTTCATTGGAAGGCAGCGGGTAGTGAAAATAACCAAGGTTCATGATCCGTCCTTTGAATAGTTTAACCAAATCAGCCTGCTATTTCTTTTTCCGTCATCAGAAAGGCTTTGATAAATCCGTCCAGTTCCCCATCCATCACCGGTTGGATATTTCCCGTTTCGTAATCGGTCCGGTGATCTTTGATCATTTTATAGGGATGGAACACATAGGACCGGATCTGTGAGCCCCACTCAATCTTTTTCTTATTGGCGTTGTTGGCATTTTTAATGGCATCCCGCTTCCGTTTTTCCTCTTCATAAAGGCGGCTCTTCAGCATGGCCATTGCCTTCTCTCGGTTCTCCCCCTGAGTTCTGGCTTGCTGGCACTCCACGATAATGCCGCTGGGTTTATGGGTCAGCCTGACAGCAGTTTCAACTTTATTAACGTTTTGACCACCGGCCCCGCCGCTCCTGAAAAACGCCCACTCCACATCTGCCGGATTCACTTCAATTTCAATGCTGTCGTCAATCAGGGGATAAACATAAACGGAAGCAAAAGACGTATGGCGCCTGGCATTGCTGTCGAATGGGGAAATACGAACCAGCCGGTGAACACCGCTTTCTACTTTGAGAAAGCCATAAGCAAAAGGACCGTCGAATTGCAGGGTTACGCTTTTGATACCGGCACCTTCGCCATCCTGGTAATCCAGTTCGGAAACGGTC
This sequence comes from Puia sp., assembly GCA_035648455.1. Taxonomy (GTDB): domain Bacteria; phylum Bacteroidota; class Bacteroidia; order Chitinophagales; family Chitinophagaceae; genus Puia. The sequence goes on from DASRLM010000708.1 coordinate 12,173, forward strand.
CAGCCCTGTTTTTCTCCGTACATACGGTACATCCGCATCAGCATTTCCGCCCAGTCCTGGCTTTCCGTGCCGCCTGCGCCGGAATTGATCTGCAGCACGGCAGGAAGCTCATCCTCCGGCTGATTCAGGGTACTTTTAAATTCCGCTTCATCAATCTGGCCCAGCGCTTTCTGGTAGGCTTCGCGGGTTTCTTCTTCCGTGGCTTCCCCCGCTTTCCAGAATTCCAGCAATACGGCAAAATCTTCTATGGCCATCTCAACGGCTTCATAGAGTTTAACCCAGTATTCGTTAACCTTGATGTTTTTGAGAATTCCCGTAGCCCGCTCATTGTCACTCCAGAATCCGGGGCTTCCGGTTAATTGTTTTTCTTCTTCAATTTTGATCTGCCGGTTGGCGACGTCAAAGAAACCTCCTCAGTCCGCTCAGCCGGGACCTCATATCGAATAGCTTTTCCTGTGTCATAGAGGCGCAAGGTAGGTATAAAAGTAAATACTAAAAAGGCAAAATTAAAGTGTCTGCCGGAAAATAAATACCCGCCGGGAACATTGCCGCAGGCGGGTATTCAAACGGATTGCAAGATTAATGCAAAGCCGTTTTGCGCGTGGAATCCAATTCGGAATTAAACCATTTCTTCAGCTGATCTTTGGTCTGACCCGTTTTTTTCTGAAGCCTGCCCATCAGTTCATCTTCTTTCCCTTCTTCATATTTCAGGTCATCGTCTGTCAGATCCGCATAAGACTGTTTTAATTTACCCTTCAATACGTTCCAGCTTCCTTTGAAATTTAATTTGTCCATAATATTGATTTCAGATATGCTTCCAATCATCGTGCCACCTGACGGTGGCAAATCTTCAGGCCGGTCCCTGTGTTCCGCTATCGGAATGCATGGTTGTAACTATCTTTATTGGGTAAAACAAGCCACTCTTATTTTTAACATATCAATATATTATTTTGATAGATCTGCGTTCCGATACCGTTACCCGTCCTACTCCCGGCATGATGCAGGCCATGATGCAGGCTGCAGTGGGAGACGATGTTTTCAGGGAAGATCCTACCGTGAATGAACTGGAAAAAACTGTTTCTGCGTTGTTTGGTATGGAGGCCGCATTATACTGCGCCAGCGGTACCATGAGCAATCAGATCGGCATAAAGTGTCATACCCAGCCGGGTGATGAAGTGATCTGCGAACGAGAGGCCCACGTGTATATTTATGAGGGTGGAGGCATCGCCTTTAATTCCGGATCTCAGGTGTGTGCCCTTGCCGGTGACCGCGGAAGGATAAATGCGGAACAGGTGCAATCGGCCATTAATCCGGACGACGTGCACAAGGCAAGGACCTCCCTGGTTTGCCTGGAGAATACGTCCAACCGGGGTGGGGGAAGCTGTTATGACCTGGAGGAAATAAAAAAGATCCGGGCAGTTTGCGATCAGCATAACCTGATGTTACACCTCGATGGCGCCAGGTTGTTCAATGCATTGGTGGCCAGTGGTGAAAATCCGCAAACTTTTGGAAACCTGTTCAACAGCATTTCCGTTTGTTTCAACAAGGGCCTGGGTTGTCCGGCCGGAAGCGTATTGCTCGGAACAACCGCTTTTATCCGGAAGGCACGACGCATCAGGAAATTATTCGGCGGTGGCATGCGGCAGTCCGGATTTATGGCCGCTACTGCTTTATATGCACTGGAACACCATGTGGACAGGCTCGCAGAGGATCATGCCCATGCAAAACAAATTGCCGATATCCTGCGCACAAGATCCTTTATAAAAGACATATTTCCGGTAGAAACCAACCTGATCATTTTTGAGCTGGTTCCGGGATCTGATCCAAAGGCATTTTCCGACAGCATGAAGGAATCCGGCATCTGGCTACTGCCGATATCCTCAACCCGCCTGCGGATGGTCACCCACCTGGACATCAGTCCGCAAATGGTGGAAAAAGTCTGTCAGTCGATCCTGAACCTGTAAATCTCCGGGCTTGCCAAAACTTTCGGCAGAACCAGATCAGATCACATACCATTTTCCTTTTTCATCTTTGGAATAGGACAGACCATTACTCATCACGTGTACCTCCCTGCCGGATGAGGAGTCCAGGGCCATTTTCTTTTCATATACCCGGATGCCGTTATTTTCCTGCGTGAGATAGTAAATCAAAGCGGTCACGGACGGAGGCACTTCATGTAACCACTGTTCCTCATTTTCTTTAACAAAGGCCTGGCTCATATATTGTTTTCTTTTGGTAATGTAAAAATCATACCTGCGTAAATGGACTTAACCAGATAAGGATTTGTATTTTTGTCCTGCATATATAAACAACCTCAAGCCAAATATGTTTCCCAGTATATCCCCAACCCAAACCCAGGCCTGGAAGAAACTTCAGGACCATCAGCAGCTGATGAAAGGCATTCAGATGAAAAGCCTTTTTCACAACGACCCAAACCGGTTTAATCATTATTCCCTGGAGTTGGGAGAAATTCTTTTTGATTATTCAAAGAATCTCATCAGTGGGGACACCCTGGGACTTCTGCAGGACCTCGCCCGGGAATGCCAGGTAGGCGAGGCCATCCAGGCCATGTTTTCGGGGGAGAAGATCAACCGGACGGAAAACCGCTCCGTTTTGCATACCGCACTGCGCAATCTTTCCGGAGGACCGGTATATTCAGACGGCAAGGATGTGATGCCAGAGGTAATGGAAGTGCTGGCTCATATGAAATCCTTTTGTGAAGAGATCCATTCGGGAGAATGGAAAGGGTTCAGTGGTAAACCAATCCGCAACATCGTGAATATCGGAATCGGTGGCAGTGACCTCGGCCCCGTAATGGTAACGGAAGCGTTAAAATCTTACTGGATAAATGGCATGCAGGCCTATTTTGTATCGAATGTGGATGCCACCCAGCTGGTGGAAACGCTGAAGAAAATAAATCCGGAAGAAACACTTTTTCTCATTGCCTCTAAAACTTTTACCACCCAGGAAACCATGACCAACGCCTTCAGCGCCCGGGAATGGTTCCTGCAATCCGCAGGGGACGAGGCACATATTGCCAAACACTTCGTGGCCCTGTCCACCAATGAAAAGGAAGTGGTGAAATTCGGGATCGACCGTGCCAACATGTTTATTTTCTGGGACTGGGTGGGCGGCCGGTATTCTCTTTGGAGCGCCATAGGATTGTCCATCGCGCTGATGACGGGCTTCCCCTGTTTTGAAGAACTGCTGTTTGGCGCACAATCCGCCGATCAGCATTTTAAAAATGCGCCATTCGAAAAAAATATTCCGGTGATCATGGCCCTCGTGGGCATCTGGTATCGTAATTTCTTTGGTTCCCAAACGGAGGCCATCCTGGCATATGACCAATACTTACACCGGTTTGCAGCTTATTTTCAGCAGGGAAACATGGAGAGCAACGGAAAAAGTGTTGACCGGAACGGATCTCCCGTTACGTATTCCACGGGACCGGTAGTTTGGGGGGAACCGGGAACAAATGGCCAGCACGCCTTTTACCAACTGATCCACCAGGGCACTGTTCTGATACCCTGCGATTTTATTGCACCCGTGATCAGTCACAATCCGCTGGGTGACCACCAGGCTAAATTATTATCCAACTTCTTTGCCCAAACCGAGGCCCTGATGAACGGCCGCTCCCCGGAAGAGCTGATGGAAGCTAATGTAAAAACGAAGTTGATCCCCTTTAAGTTCTTCAGTGGCAACAGGCCCACCAATTCGTTCCTTATCCGGGAAATTACCCCGTTCACCCTGGGTCAGCTCATCGCTTTATATGAGCACAAGATTTTTGTGCAGGGCGTGATTTGGAATATTTATTCCTTCGATCAATGGGGTGTGGAATTGGGTAAGGAACTGGCGGGGAAAATTCTTCCCGAACTGAAAAGCGCGGCAGAAACGCTCTCGCACGACTCCTCTACCAACGGCCTGATGAATTGGTACAAAAAAGTCATGTTTTAACAGTATTCCGTTAAAATAAACATACCCATATCCCGTTTTCCAAACAATTCATCCCGTTTAGACCAGGGATACATTAATTATTTATGCAAATTCTCCAGAAAACAACTGAAAAACTCCGGGTAATTACGAAAAATCAATACCGTCTATTTTTGGGTATCGCTCTGGGGATCATTGCCGTTTTTTTTATTTATCCCACGGTAAGCCCGGGAGGACCTTTCAATAACCGTTCCGGTCAGGTTCCGTTATCCGGCGAAAAAGATATCCTGGCCAACCAGGATTCCATAGCCAGGTCATTGCAGCCCGTTTTGGATACCTCATTGTATAATCAGAAACTGGTCGATATGACCAACAGGGATTCTTCCGGCAGATGGCCGGTAAAAAGGGGCTATCCCAGGGCAGGCGCCCTCCTTCCCTTTAACCGGATTGTGGCCTATTACGGAAATTTTTATTCTAAGAAGATGGGCATTTTGGGAGAATATCCGCCAGACATTATGCTCGAAAAATTAAAAGCGGATATTAAAAAATGGGAAGCCGCTGATTCTACAACGCCGGTTTTGCCTGCCCTTCATTATATCGCCGTCACTGCGCAGGGATATCCGGGGAAAGGGAATAAATACCGGCTGAGAATGCCCACAAAACAAATTGATTCGCTGATCCGCATGGCCGCGCGCATCAACGCACTTGTTTTTCTGGATATACAGGTTGGGCTGAGTACGGTTCAGGACGAAATCCCCCTGTTGGAACCTTACCTCAAAATGCCACAGGTTCATCTGGGGATTGACCCGGAATTTTCTATGAAAACCGGGAAAAAGCCGGGTTCGGTGATCGGTACCCTGGATGCATCAGACATCAACTATGTGATCAAATATCTTTCTGACCTCTGTAAGGCAAACCAGTTGCCGCCCAAGATTCTTGTCGTGCACCGTTTCACTCAGGCTATGGTGACCAATTACCGGAAGATCGAACCGGATTCCCTGGTACAGGTGGTCATGGATATGGATGGATGGGGCGCCCAGTCCAGAAAATTCACCACTTACCGGGAATTCATTTCCAAGGAACCCGTTGACTTCACCGGGTTCAAGCTGTTTTATAAAAATGATTACCGGGAACCCAACAGCCGTATGCTTACACCGGCCGAAGTGCTCAGGCTGAAACCCAAACCTGTTTACATTCAATACCAGTAAACCGAAGTTTTATTTCATCATAAACCGCAGCATGAGAAAGCCGGTTATGGCCAACAGC
>DASRLM010000709.1:0-3216 GCA_035648455.1 Puia sp.
GATCTATCCCACTGTAATGCGTAATGGTCAGCAGGTTGTAGGCCTGAACATAGATCCTCAGCTTTCTGATGCCTTTCAGGTTGGAGATCGTATAGCCGAGCTGCAGATTTTTGATACGCATATAAGAGCCGTTTTCAATAAAAAAGCTCGATGGGGACTGGTCATTCGCGCTCAGGTCCTGCGAAAAAATAGGCAGCTTGGCATTGGTGTTGGTCGGGCTCCAGGTATCCAAAGATCCATCGGTTAAACCGCTCTGTCCCGCCGCGCCAGGGCCGTTGGGAAATTGTGACATGATGCGGGCATAATTAAAAATTTTATTGCCATACACGCCTTGCAACAGTATGCCCAAATCAAAATTCCTGTAGTAGAGGTTCAGATTAAACCCATACGAAAATTTAGGATTTGGATCTCCCAGAAAAGTCTCATCATTCGCATCAATGGTATTATCCTTGTTCATGTTTTTGTATTTCACATGACCTACTCCGTTAGCAGGCGTAATGCCGAAGCTCGATTCGTCTGCATAGTTGGCAACCTCCGCCGCATTCTGGAACAGCCCTTGATACACATAACCATAGAAGCTGGAAACAGGTCGTCCCACCACACTCCGGGTGAGATAAGTAGCGCCGTTTGAACCAAATTGCCCTCCCTGGATATACGTGCTGTCGATCCCATTGATATAATTAACCCGATTGCGGTAAGTGGATATATTAAATCCCATATCGTATCTGAGTTTACCGATATGCCCGGTATATCCCAGTTCCAATTCCAGTCCTTTGTTCGTAAAATCCATGATGTTTTCGTAGGGTGAAAGAGCCGACCCTGCAGTACCCGAAGAAGGCGGAGCATATAGCAGACCCTTTGTTTTTTTATCGAACCAGTTAAAGCTGGCATTCAGGCGATTATTGAACAAAGTAGCATCGAAACCGATATTGGTCGTTACATTAGTCTCCCAGTGAAGTCCGGCATTTCCCAATTGATAAGGAAAATATCCGCTCATGGAAGACGTATTTGTTCCTGCCAGGTCATACGCGCCAAAAGGACCTGCAGTATTTGTACCCAGATATAGGCCGGAAGGAATTGCATCGTTTCCCGTAGTTCCGTAAGAAGCCCTCAGCTTCAGGTCATTTATCCATTGGACTTCATTCATAAATTTTTCGCTGGAAATCCTCCAGCCGGCGCTGGCCGCTCCAAAATTTCCGAACCGGCTGTCCGGGCCAAATTTTGAAGATCCGTCCCGTCTAACGGTTCCCGTGAGCAGGTACTTATCAAGTAAGGAATAAGTAACATTCCCGAATACAGAAGTATTGGTATAGCTATCTCCTCCACCAGACACGGTCGGAACATAAGCCGTACCGCTGCCCGTATTCCCATTACCGAGGTATTGTGTGCTGGGTGCAGGAAAGCCAATGTTCCCGGTGGTGCCCCCATAGTAGCGCTGGGCGAATTGCCTGGCTTCATAACCCACCAAAGCAGTGATTTTATGGATATCACGCAGGGTAATGGAATAAGAAAGCTTGTTTAGCCAGCGCCAGTCCGTAGAATAACTACCGCCTTCCGTAAAAAGATTTGTGGTGCCCGGGATGGGTTCCTGATATTCCACAGGACTATATCCATGGTATTCATTTGGGAAAAACTGAAACCCGATCTGATTGGTATAAATAAGCCGTTTGATCGGTTCCGCTTCTGCATAGGCGGATCCCACGATGGACTCGCTGTAATTTTTATTGCCCAGGGAATTAACCCGGCTGGTATAGGGATTGCCCGTGTTCCCCAGGATCAGAGCCTTGTTTGTGCCTGCCGGATTTCCGGCGATATCATATTTGGGAAGGAGGGGAGACAAAATATACAATGCGGCGATATCACCGGTTGCGGAACGCCCTTCCGAGTTCTGGGTGCTGTAGGACATTTCCACGTTCTCGCCAATCCGGAGCCAGGGCTTTATTTTGAACAGTGTATTTACCCGTAACGAGAGCCTTTTGAAATAAGAATTCAGCAAAATACCCTTGTCGTCTAAAAAGCCCAGACTGATTGCATAGTTACTTTTGTCATTTGCCCCGCTCAGGGTTAATTGGTGATTTTGCGTCATGGCCGGATTGAACAGTTCTTTCCACCAATTGGTTCCCGCCTTGTTGGTTTTCAAAATCCGGTAATCCGCATAATTGTAAAGGGATGGCTCCGCTTGCGGATCACCGGCTTTTACTCCAATATTGGTTGCACTTCCCTCAATAACGTAATCCGGTAACAGGGGGCTGCCGCCGGTGGTATCGTAAAAACCTTCATTGGGAAAAGCCATATTGGTATTCCTGTATGAATTGTACAAGGCATTGGCTTGCTGCTGGGGAGTAATCGTGGAAGGCAGATGTATAGGCTGCTGCACGCCTATATAACTGTTGTAATCCAACCGCGGTGCACCCAGTTTACCCGTTTTTGTGGTGATGACCACGACGCCATTACTGCCTTCGGACCCATATAAAGCGATCAGGGAAGGATCTTTTAATATCGTAATGCTTTCAATTTCTCCGGTGTTGAGCAGACTGGAAATATTCTGACTGCTATTACCAATCCCCATTCTTATTTGTACGCCATCGATCACATACAAAGGATCATTATTTCCCAGGGTGCCCACACCGCGGATGCGTATGGTTTGGGCACTCCCGGGGCCGCCTTGTCCGTCAACACTTACCCCGGCCACGCGGCCCTGCAATACACTCTCTACACTGGTCACCGGCGTCTGCTCCACCACGTCGGCAGAGATTGTGGAAGCCGCTCCGGTAACATCTCTTCTGGATTGACGGGAATAACCTGTAACAATCACCTGATCCAATGAATTGTTATTTGATTTCAGCTGGAAACTTAATTCCAATACCTGGTTATCACTTATGGTTACTTGCTGTACAATGGTTACGAAACCGATTCCGGAAACCCTCAGCGTATAAGTTCCGGGCTTCACTCCTGCAATCGTAAATTCACCCAGATTGTCTGCAGCTGCACCCTTGTGCTGTCCCACCAATTCCACGGAAGCACCTAAAACCGGCTCCCCTTTTTCATTGGTGATTTTCCCTTTTAGGCTGCCGTCCTGCTGGAGGATGATTTCTGTACCAGCGGACACCGGCTGTTCCTTGTCCTTCTGAAAAATAATGATCTTATTCCTGATCAGCCGGTAGGATAAATCGGTATTGTCCAATAATTTGTCAAGCAGATTCTGCAGCGCATAAT
>DASRLM010000710.1:0-5391 GCA_035648455.1 Puia sp.
TCTTCGTGCCAGGCAGGTTGCAGAAAACGGATATGGTCCGCATATATATTCAAAAGTGCAACCGCAGGCATCTGCCGAAGAGGTCCATTCATAAAATAAAAACCAAAACAATCGATCCACAAATTAACGAACATGAGAAAACTCAAACTTTTTGCAGCCGTGCTGCTGTGCATTTTTTCGCTGCCTTCAATATTGTCTGCACAGAACAGACTCATCAGCGGAACAGTTACTGACCCCCATGGTAAACCCATATCCTCCGCCAGCATTCAGGTTATGGGAACCAGCCGCGGAACGGTGACGGATGATGCCGGGAAATTCAGCATAGCCCTTCCTCCCGATGGCCGCATTGTAATGAGCGCTTATGGATTTCACGCGCAAACCGTGAAACCGGAAGCCGGATCTTCATCACTTCAGTTTGCCCTGGAAGAAGATGTGGCCAAACTGGATGAGATCATCGTCACCGGTCTTTCCACCACGGTGAAAAGAAGGAATCTCGCCAATGCGGTAGCCACCATTTCTTCCACAGAACTGAACGGGGTAGCAGCGGCACAGACTTTCGACGGTGCCCTGAGTGGAAAAATTCCGGGCGCCTATATCAATTCCAATACCGGCGCACCGGGCGGTGGCATGTCGGTCAAACTAAGAGGAGTTACTTCTGTTTACGGAAATACCCAGCCATTGTATGTGGTGGATGGAGTCTATGTTGACAACTCCGCCACCTCCGCCGGAGTGAACGCCATTACCGGTGCACAGTCGGGCGGTTCCATAACATCCATCCAGGATAATCCTTCCAACCGGATTTCCGATATCCGTCCTGAAGACGTTGAAAATGTTGAAATTTTAAAAGGCGCTTCAGCAGCGGCCATCTATGGATCCAGGGCTGCTGCCGGGGTAATTATTATTACCACCAAAAAAGGAAAACCGGGCCGCACCAAAATCACATTATCCCAGGACCTGGGCATGATCAAGGTGAGCAAACTGTTGGGGGTTCGCCAATTCACGGCGGAAAGAGCGGCCAGTCTGAGCCGGGACAGCGCCACCGGTGTTGCCCTTGCCCAGCAATTCACCGCTGCCCAGTCCGCCGGCAAAATTTACGATTATGAAAAAGAAATTTTTGGCAACACCGGTTTTGCCCGGAATACCGTACTGAGCATGAGCGGCGGCAATGAGAAAACCACGTTTTATTTTTCTGCCGCCCAAAAAGACGAAGGCGGTATTGTTAAAAATACCGGTTACCGGAATAGCAGTCTCCGCTTCAACGCCGAACACCATATTTCGGACAACGTCAAATTAAGCATCAGTACCAATTATATCAATTCGGGAGCGGACAGAAGTCTTACCGGAAATGACAACAAAGGCGTTTCGATAGGTATTGCCCTTTCTTCCACCCCAAGTTTTGCAGAATTGCATCCGGATAAACTCGGCAACTATCCCAATGACCCCTTTGCATCCTCCAATCCCCTTCAAACGATAGCCCTGATGCGCAACCATGAATCGGTAAATCGCTTCATCAGCGGTCTTACGCTGGATGCGACCATCCAGAAAAGTGAAAAAAGTGTAACCAAATTCGTTGCGCAGGGCGGCTTTGATTTCTATAACCTCGAAACAAATCTGCTATTCCCCAGCGTATTACAGTTTCAGGCAGTCAACAAAGGAACTTCCATACAGGGATTTACGAAAAATTTAAATACGAATTATATCCTGTCGCTGGTGAATAGCTTTAGTGCTTCTGAAAAGCTCGCTTTCACCACGTCTGCGGGCCTCACGCAGGAATCCGGCGACTACAATAATTTACTGGACCTGGCCACCCAGGTTATTTCCGGCCAATCGAATGTTGACCAGGCCGGGGCGCTCACTGCCACCCAGTTCAGGGCAAAATATCAGAACGACGGTCTTTTCATTCAGGAAGAAGCCAGCATCCTGGATGGCATAACCATTACAGGGGGCGTACGTTTCGACCGCTCCTCCAATAACGGCGATGCCAATAAATACTATGCTTATCCGAAAGCGGGCATTTCCTGGAACCTCACCCGCAGCGGTATTTTCAGCAGGGAAGGATTCTTTGATAACTTTAAAATCCGTGCAGCGTATGGAGAGGCAAACAACACACCGGCTTACGGAAGCAAATTCACCTCCATGGTAGTTTCGAATATCGAGGGCCTGCCGGGATCACTGATCAATATCCAAAGGGGCCAGCCGGGAATAAAACCGGAAAGGCAGACTGAATTCGAAACCGGAATTGACTTCAGTATATTGAAAGGTGCACTGAGTTTTGTGGTAACCTATTACAACAAGAATATCTATGATTTCCTGATGCAGAGCAATCTGCCCTCTTCTTCCGGATTCAGCACCAGCTGGCTGAATGCGGGTGATCTGCGGAACAGGGGCGTTGAAATCGGATTGAATGCACGTCCCATTTCCAACCGGAAAATTACATGGAACACTTCTCTGAATTTCTGGCTGAACCGCTCGCTGGTTACCAAATTTATCATACCACCTACTCCACAGGGATCATTCGGATACGTACTGGGCACATACCAGATAGAACAGGGAAAATCGGCAACCCAGATCATCGGTCTTGGCGGCCCAGGTGGCAGTATAATGAAATGGGGCGACGCAGAACCCACGTTCCAGATGAATACGTACAATGACATCAGCTTTTTGAATAACTGGAATTTCCGGTTTTTACTTCATTTGAAAGCAGGCGGACAAAATGTAAACCTGACCAGCCTGGAAAATGATTTTGGAGGAACCAGCGCAGATTACGATAAGGTCAGCAACAAACTCGGTGTGCCGGATGCCGTTTACCGGATCATGTCCATCGGCTCAACGGCCAGGGAATTTGTACAGAATTCCGGTTATCTGAAACTGCGCGAGATCGGTCTGTATTACAGCATCCATAGCTCTCCCTTCCAATATATCAAAGGCATTAAGATCGGTGTTTCACTCACCAATTTTTTAACGGTTACAAAATATAAATCTTACGATCCTGAAGTTTCAGGTTTCGGTGCCGGTTTTTCCAGTGGTGTAGATGTTGATCCATACCCTGCCACCAAACGGGCGGATTTTCATATTTCCCTGGATTTTTAAACCCAACCCAACAAAAAAATTAACGAATGAAACGTTCAACAATAAAATCAATCATTATAAACAGCCTGCTCTGGCTCAGCCTGGGCACTGTATTTTTTTCCTGTACAAAAGATTTTGGAAATCTGAACAGTCCAACGGTAGAAAGCTTCCTGGGCAACGCCTCAAAAAGCGATCTCAATAACCTGGTCAGCGGTACGGAATCGGGCATGCGGACCAGCGTGGCCTTTTATCTGGATGATGTAAGCACGATCGGCAGGGAAGGATATCATTTCTCCGCTTCGGAACCCCGGTATGTAACCGATCTGCTTGGCGCCGATGCGGCTACTTTAAGCAATAGTAATTTTTACATCACTACGCCCTGGGCGTCGGCTTACCGGGTGGTTAAAAATTGCAACCTGCTGATTCAGGCGGCCAGTAACTCAACCCTCATTTCAGATGCCGAAAAAAGCGGTTACTATGGTTTTGCCAGAACCATTAAAGCCTACCAGCTTTTGCTGAATTATAATCTGACAGATACCATCAGGCTGGATGTTAACGATCCGGATCACCTGGGACCTAAAGTTGGACATGCAGCAGCATTAACCGGCATCCTGGCCATACTGGATTCCGGGAAAAACGATCTCTCCAATGCCTCCGTTGTTTTTCCGCTCTCCTCCGGCTTCAACGGATTTAATGATGCAGCCGGATTAACCCGGTTCAACCGTGCCCTGGCGGCGCGGGTAGATGCCTATCTGGCCAACTGGCCTGATGTGCTCACTGCGCTCAGCGAATCTTTCTTTAGTTTAACCGGAGATTTTTACCTCGGTGTAAATCATGCATTTTCCACCGGTACCGGAGATCAGCTTAATCCCATGTTCTTTCCCCAAAACCAAACCGGGGAAGTGCGTGTTGCCCATCCTTCTTATGCCGCAGATATCGTGGCAGGAGATGACCGGATTTCAAAAGCAACCCTGCGTCTGGCGACTGCTTCCCTTTTGGGATTAAGCAGTAACCGGGATGTTTGGGTTTACACGTCCAGTACGGGTCCGGTGCCGATTATCAGGAACGAGGAATTAATCCTGCTGTATGCTGAAGCCAATATTCAGAACAGCAATCTGCCGGAAGGAGAAAAAGCTTTAAATGTGATCCGCAACGGTCATCATCTGTCTAATTATTCGGGGCCTGTAACAAAGGATGATCTGATCAATGAAATGCTTTACGAAAGAAGATATTCTTTATTTTATGAAGGTCACCGCTGGATCGATCTGCGGCGGTATAACCGGTTAAATGATTTGCCGCTCGACCGGACGGGAGATGACATCTGGTCTATCTTCCCATTACCCGTTTCGGAATAAACGCGTTTAGGTTTTCTATAGTGTTAGGTTTTGAAAAAGCCCCTGATTCTTCAGGGGCTTTTAATGATATTCCGTAATCCTTAATCCAGTACCGAAACAGCGATGCCTGATGAACGATGGATGAACAGTACCCCGCCACCCTGACCTAAGGGTGTCCACTGGTATCCCTCCAGCCTGCTTTCTTTTTCTTCCCGCATGGTTTTCCCGTCCAGTAAAAGGACAGCAGGTTTCCGCTTCATGCGGATGGTTTCTGTTCCTGCACTGTCGTAAGCGCGGTAGAACACACGCAGGCGACTGATTTCTTCGTCTTTCACTTCGGTCAGCAGGAATTTATTGGCCTGCCCGGCGTAATCAACGCTTTGTATCACCGAGCTGCTGGATAGAATATGGTCCGACGCCGGGGGTGCAAGTTCCGGAAAGGCTGCCATGGACCGGAGAAAATGACGTATGTAATCACCATATCCGTCCGTCAGCCAGATCTCATCTTTCGGATAACGGTTTCTTCCGCTTCCATCTACCATGTAGGTTGACCAGATCAACTGCCGGATGGCATTTGTTTTCCTTGTGGTATCATGCGATAGCGAACAATACAATAGTTCTGCTGCAGCCTGCCTGGACGAATGACTTTGTCCCGGAGCGTGATAAGCGGACTGCTCGTTAACAACGATGACGCCGTATTTTTTCCAGGTATCATTGCCAAGGGTTTTATAAACCCAGTCGAATATGCCGGAGACCTGCTTTTGCCAGTCCGGAAAATAATTTTTATGCTCCATGATAAACCGTGCAAAAGTAACGGCATTAATCTGAGTGTCACTCCATCCGGGCACGTCTTCAAAGAATGGTCCCCAGCGGTTATTCTGCAACGGCCATGCCCTCATCCATTCCAGTAAAACCTGAAACCCGTGCTGATAGACTTGCGCATGTCCCGGATCAAGATCCTTCAATGCCAGAAATAGCTCCATAGTGC
>DASRLM010000711.1:0-6724 GCA_035648455.1 Puia sp.
GGTCTGGATGAGCGCCCATAACAAAGCCAGGAGCAGGATCAGTGTCAATAATGTATTGCGAAGTATTTTCCTGACTTTTTTCAGATGTGAGGATTAAGCGTTAAAAGTACAAAAAGCATGCTGGATCAGCAATAGAGCATGGTTGACGGTTGACGGATGACGGTTGACAGTGTTTAGTTGCGAATTCACGCCGGATATCGGTCAACCGTCATCCGTCAACGGTCAACTCCTCTAATATCCTTCCGCCGCATCATCACCCCGTCCGTCGGCAACGGCTTCAATGGACCCGCCAGAAGAGATTTCAATCACTTCGGTTCTTCCGATGGCTGAGCGCGTTTCAATATGATAACCCATGTCTGCGAGTTTGCTGATCACGGAATCAGGGAATCCTTTTTCCATATACAATACATCCGGTTTCCACTGGTGATGGAACTTTGGTTTATTGACGGCGTCAGCCGCGGAAAGTTTAAACTCGATGATATTGACCAGCGTCTGGAAAACAGACGTGATGATGGTTGTGCCGCCGGGGGTACCCACTACCAGGAAAGGTTTGTTGTTTTTCAATACAATGGTGGGGGTCATGGAACTCAGCATGCGTTTACCCGGCCGGATGTCGTTGGCTTTCCCGCCGATGGCGCCAAACATATTGGGTACTCCGGGCTTCATGCTGAAGTCGTCCATTTCATTGTTCAGGAAAAAACCGGCGCCTGCCACAACGGTTTTGCATCCGTACCAGCCATTGAGTGTTGTGGTGACGGAAACAGCGTTTCCCTCGCGGTCGTAAGTGTCCAGGTGTGTCGTTTCTTCACTTTCGGGAATGATGCCCGCCTGGACCTGTTCGCTGTTGCCGGCCGAATCGGGATTGAAATTCTTCAGGCGGTCCTGCAGATAAGAATAACTGATCAGTCTGGTTACGGGTGCTTTGAAAAAATCAGGATCACCCAGGTATTTGGCGCGGTCGGCATAAGCCAGCCTTTCGGCTTCCGTCATCAGGTGAATGGAAGCGACGGTATGAAATCCTTCGGCCCGCAGATTCCTGCCTTCCATCATCCGCATCATCTGGGGAAGTAATACGCCACCGCTGCCGGGCAGCGGCATGGTGATGATGCTGTACTCCTTTTTATAGGAGAACACCATGGGTTCTCTTTCCTTTGCCTTATAATTTTTAAGATCGTCATAACTGATCAGTCCTTTGCCCCTTTGCATTTCTTCCACGATGAGCCGGGCTGTTTCCCCTTCATAAAATCCTTTGGCGCCGGCATCGCGAATCCGCTGCAGGGTTTTGGCCAGGTCCTTTTGAACCAGGGTATCACCGGCTTTCCATCCGGATGCCTTTACAAACAACGGGGTTACGGTATTGTATTTTTTAATATCATCAGCGGATTCATTCAGGCTTCGCGCCTCGGCCGCCGTAATGGCAAAACCGTATTCCGCCAGTGTTATGGCCGGCTGGATTAATTTTTTAACCGGCAGCCGCGCATATTTCAATGCGGCGAAAATGCCGGCAATGGAACCCGGAACACCACTGGCAAGATGTCCGTTCAGGCTTTTGCCCGGAACCGGATTTCCCTGTGCATCCAGGTACATATCCTGTGTGGACCGGGCGGGTGCCTGTTCCCGGAAATCGAGAGAGATTTTTTTTCCATCCGATAACCTGATCACCATAAATCCTCCGCCTCCCAGATTGCCCGCACCGGGAAAAACAACGGCCAGAGCAAACTGGGTGGCGATGGCGGCATCCACTGCATTGCCACCTTGTTTCAGCATACTCAGTCCGGCCCGGCTGGCCAGGGGATGCGCAGAAACCACCGCGCCGTTTTTGCAGGTCACCGACTTTTTCCTTGTATAATGAAATGCGGTTTCGGTTTGCGCAGAAACCAGTCCCGGTGCGAAACAAATCCCGGCAGCCAGGAGAACGGTACGCAGGAACAGCATGATCATAAGAAAAAGGTAATTTGGGTAAAATTAGGAAAGGGAAACCGATCATCCGCCGTCAATATAATAACGGCGGCCGTTTCCCCGGGGATTTACTAATTTGCCCGATCACAAAAGATTAATTTTCTGATGAAGATATTTTTTTCCGCCTGGTTACTCTTTTTATTGGCAGATAATCACGCTGTCGCACAAGCGCCTGAATCTTTAAATGCATCACAGATTCTGGTGCAGATGAAAAAACTGAATGTGCTGGGATCGGTATTGTATATAGCTGCGCACCCGGATGATGAGAATACCCGCCTGCTTGCGTGGCTCTCCAATGAAAAACTATACCGGACAGGCTATCTCTCGCTGACACGGGGAGATGGCGGCCAGAATCTGTTGGGAGATGAGCAGGGGGTTGAACTGGGGCTCATCAGAACCCAGGAGCTGCTCGCCGCCCGCCGCATAGATGGTGCGGAACAATTTTTTTCCAGGGCATTTGATTTCGGGTTTTCAAAAACGACAGAAGAATCCCTGCGGTTTTGGGACAAACAAAAAATATTGAGTGATGTGGTGTGGGTAATCCGAAAGTTCCAGCCCGATGTGATCATCACACGGTTTCCGGAAGACAAACGGGCAGGTCACGGACAGCATTCTGCTTCATCCGTGCTGGCACACCTTGCTTTTTCCGCAGCAGCCGATCCGAAGCAGTTCCCCGAACAGTTTAAATACGGTGTCGGGCCTTGGCAGGCAAAACGGCTGCTCTGGAACAATTATAATTTCGGCGATGTGAATACCACCCGGGAAGATCAGCTGAAAATTGAGGTCGGCGGGTTTAATCCAATCCTGGGGAAAAGTTATGGGGAAGTGGCGGCCGACAGCCGGAGCCAGCACCGCAGTCAGGGTTTTGGCGTTGCCCGTTCCTATGGCCATGCATTGGAATATTTTTCACTCACTGCCGGAAAAGAGGCTGATAAAACCCTGATGGATGATGTGGATTATTCCTGGAAAAGACTCCCGGGAGGGGCTGCCATTGAAGCATTGGTCAACGGCCTTATCAAAAATTATGATCCCGCTGATCCTTCAAAATCCCTGCAGGAACTGATCTTGGTTTATGATCGGATAGCGGCGCTGCCCGACGGCTACTGGAAAAAGAAAAAGCGGGCCGAGGTACAGGATCTGATGGAATCCTGCAGCGGCCTCTGGATAGAGGCAACGGTTCATCAGGCATATGCTGTTAAGGACCAGCAGGTAATGGTTGGTCTTCAGATCATCAACCGTTCTGCTGCGGATATTACACTGGACGGCGTAACCATCAATCAAACCGATACCGCCTGGAAACAAAAGCTGGAACCCGAAGAGAATTACCGTGTTTCCCTGCGCGTTCCCTTAACCGGACTTCCCATAACGCAGCCGTACTGGCTGAAAGAACCGATGTCTTCCGGGTCATATAACGTGGATGATCAAACGCTGATAGGTGACCCGCAAAATAAGCCCGCCCTGGTGGCGGCTTTCCGGATCAGCATCCTGGGACGCCCCTTCGTCATTCAAAAGCCGGTGATTTACGATTTCACCCAACCGGCGAAAGGAGAATCCTTTGAGCCCTTTACTATCATCCCGCAAACGATCGCTTCCGCTAATCCGCAGATATTGGTCTTCAGCGGCAAGGCAGAAAAAAAACTGGAAGTGAACAGCCAGCTGAAAGTAGCTGATGGCCAGAAAGAAATGCCGTCCGGTGGCAGTCTGCCGGAGTCGGCGGGTCCCCTCAGACTAACGCCATCGCCGGGATTCAAAATAAGTGCAGATCTTTCTGCAGCCGGGAACCCGGATCATTATTTCCGGATCGTATCAGAAGATGGAAATCAAAAACCCGAATGGGTATGGGCGGTTCAGACCTCCGGAAACAGGACCGATACGTTGCTGCAATGCCGGACCATTTCCTATGAGCACATCCCGAGGATAGATTATTTCAAACCTGTGGGCGCAAAACTGGTATCCACGGACCTGCAGATCAGCGGATCGACGATAGGTTATGTGGAAGGGGCCGGAGATAAGGTGCCCGATGCGCTTCGCGAAATGGGATATACGGTTACCATCCTGAATGAAAACAATCTGTCGGGCGCTGTGCTGCAACCGCTGGATGCCGTGATTACGGGTGTAAGGGCCTACGATGTGCACGACTGGCTTTTTGGCAAATACCGGGTTTTGATGGACTATGTAAAAAACGGCGGCAACCTGATCGTGCAGTATAACCGAAATAATTCAGAGAATGCCAGAACGCGCATAGGACCCTATCCGTTCAGTATTTCCAATGCCCGGGTTACGGAAGAAGATGCCGCGGTAAATTTTGTTCATCCGGAAAATCCGGTTCTTCACGAGCCGAACCGGATTACGGACATGGATTTCGAAGGTTGGATACAAGAGCGGGGAATTTATTTTGCCACCCATGCGGATCCGCAATACCAGGAGATATTCAGTATGCACGATGCCGGCGAACAGGATCAGAAGGGAAGCCTCATTACGGCAAAATACGGGAAAGGAAATTTTACCTATATCGGCCTTGTATTTTTCAGGGAGCTGCCGGCCGGAGTCCCCGGCGCTTACCGGCTCCTGGCAAACCTCATTGCATTGAATCAACATCAGCATAAATAACCGGAATGCATAAAAGAAGGGAAATTGCATTTGTTGTGGCGATCGTTTCAGGATTGCTTATCGGAAGGTTGATTAAAAAGGTGACTGCCGGCATGCTCATCGGCCTGTTATTGGGTCTCATAGCGGCCATGCTGATGGCCAGCCGGGGCAATTCAAAAAAATAATATGCAATCATCACCGGAAGAAAGACCGCCGCTTTTTAAGTCATGGAAAACCTGGTATGGCCTGGTGATTGGATTTTTAATTTTCCTGATTGTCTGTTTCTATCTGTTTACTAAACATTTTTCATGAGTTCTACTGACTGGATCGTGCTTGTCCTTACGCTGACCGGGATCATCATGTACGGTCTGTATAAGAGCCGGTCAGAAAAGAATCTGGAAAGCTATTTTTTACAAAACCGGTCCTCGCGCTGGTATATGATCCTGCTCGGCATCATGGGCACCCAGGCCAGCGCAGTTACTTTTCTTTCCGCACCCGGTCAGGCTTATACTGACGGCATGCGGTTCGTTCAATATTATTTTGGACTGCCTCTGGCGATGGTGGTGCTTTGTGTAACCTTTGTGCCGGTGTTCCATAAGCTCAGGTTATTTACGGCGTACGAATTCCTGGAAAAAAGATTTGACGGAAAGACCCGCACGTTCACCTCCCTGCTTTTTTTACTGCAAAGGGGATTGTCGACAGGCATCAGTATTTCCGCGCCTTCCATCATTCTGTCTTCGCTGCTGGGCTGGAATATTCTGTGGACAAACATACTGATGGGCGGACTGCTGATTATATATACCGTAACCGGAGGAGCCAAGGCCGTGGCCTATACCCAGCAGATCCAGTTTGTGATCATTTTTGCAGGCATGCTGATGGCCGGATATATGGTGGTTCATCTGCTTCCGGATCATGTCGGACTATCGGACGCGCTGCACATCAGCGGTAAAGCAGGGAAATTAAATGTGATCACTTCGGGTACCGGCGAAAAAGGATTTAACTGGAACGACCGGTACAATATGTGGAGCGGAATGATTGGCGGATTTTTCCTGGCCTTGTCTTATTTCGGAACCGATCAGAGTCAGGTGGGCCGCTACCTTACCGCAAAAACGGTGCGGGACAGCAGACTCGGACTGCTCATGAACGGTCTGGTGAAAGTGCCGATGCAGTTCGGCATTTTGCTGATAGGCGCCCTGGTATTTTCCTATTACCAGTTTGCCAAAGAACCATTATTTTTTAATCAGACCCAGATTGAATTGCTTTCGAAAACAAAATACGCGGATTCTTTACAGATCGTTCTGAAGGAATACAATCACCTGCAGCAACAAAAAGTGGCCCAGATGAATCCCACCGGTGGCATACGCGAGAACCGGATGCAGGAGGGACTCGTAATGCAACAGGCGCAAAAGGAGCAGATGAGGCTGCGTGCCATCATCAAACGATGGCTGGATGATAAAGAGGTGAATGGAAACAGCAACGACACCAACTATATATTCCTGCGTTTTGTAATAGATCATTTACCGCGAGGACTGATCGGATTGCTTATTGCGGTGATTTTTTTATCCGCCTGGGGATCGGTGGCGGCATCCCTCAATGCCTTATCGTCGGCCACCATCAACGATATTCACAAGCGGATGATCAAAAAAACCCTGGAGCCGGAAAAAGAGTACCACTATTCCCAGTGGTATACCCTTGCCTGGGGCGTATTCTGTGTGGTTATTGCCCAGCTGGCCTATAACATCGGCAACAGCCTGATAGAAGCAGTAAATGTGTTGGGGTCTTTATTTTACGGGGTCATTCTTGGTATCTTCCTCGTTGCTTTTTACATCAAAAAAGTATCCGCCACACCCGTTTTCATCAGCGCCCTGATCACAGAAGCCTTTGTGAGCAGCATCCATATCCTCAATCAGAAAGGCATCATCAACATCAGCTTTCTCTGGCTGAATGCCATTGGTGCGATTGGGATGATTTTATTGAGTGTGATATTTGAGAAACTAAAAGGGTTGAGGGTTGAGGGTTGATGGTTGATGGAACACAGGTGCGAATTCAAAATTAAGTTCCATCAACTATCAACTATCCACCATCAACCCCTCAGGAAAGCGCTTCCGCTTTCACGTGATTGTAGCCCTTTTTACTCACTTCTATCAACCGAAGCACTTTTTCCCGGATATCATCG
>DASRLM010000712.1:0-3718 GCA_035648455.1 Puia sp.
TTATAACAGCTCCGGCGCTTCCCGGATGGCTTTGTGGATTGACCCATTTCATGTAGGTTTGCTGACTTTTTGAAATAAAAATTCGTTCTCATGCCAACAAAAATTAAAGTTGCCCATCCGGTCGTGGAACTCGATGGAGACGAGATGACCAGGATCATCTGGAAGTTCATTAAAGACAAATTGATTTTACCTTATCTGGAGCTGGATATCAAATATTATGATCTGGGTATTGAATCGAGGGACCGGACACACGATCAGGTTACGATCGATGCCGCGCACGCCATTGCAAAATATGGTGTGGGCATTAAATGCGCCACCATTACGCCCGATGAAACCCGCGTAAAAGAATTCAAGCTGAAACAAATGTGGAAGAGTCCCAACGGAACGATCCGGAATATCCTGGACGGAACCGTTTTCCGGGAACCCATTGTGATGAAAAACATTCCCCGTCTGGTCCCCAACTGGACCGCTCCCATCATCGTGGGCAGGCATGCTTTTGGTGATCAGTACCGCGCCACGGACACGGTGATCAAAGGAAAGGGAAAACTCACCATGACTTTCACACCCGCAGACGGCAGCGAGCCCCAGGTGTTTGAAGTATATGATTTTAAGGGAGACGGCGTGGCCCTGTCCATGTACAACACCGACGACAGCATCCAGGGATTTGCCAGAAGTTGCTTCAACATGGCGCTCAGCAAGAAATGGCCGCTGTACCTGTCCACCAAAAATACCATCCTGAAAAAATACGACGGCAGGTTCAAGGATATTTTTGAGGAGATCTTTGAAAAGGAATTTAAATCTGCTTTCCGGGAAGCCGGAATTACTTATGAGCACCGGTTAATTGACGATATGGTGGCCAGCGCCCTGAAATGGCATGGAAATTTTGTCTGGGCCTGTAAAAATTATGATGGCGACGTTCAGAGCGATACGGTAGCGCAGGGATTTGGTTCACTCGGACTGATGACCTCTGTGCTGGTGACACCAGATGGTATGATCCTGGAAGCGGAGGCAGCCCATGGAACGGTGACCAGGCATTTCCGTGATCACCAGAACGGTAAACCCACATCCACCAATCCCATTGCCTCCATCTTTGCCTGGACGCGTGGTCTGGCTTTCAGGGGAAAGCTGGACAAAAACCCGGAACTGACCCATTTCTGTGAAACTTTAGAAAAGGTTTGTATAGAAACCGTGGAAAGTGGGAAAATGACCAAGGATCTTGCCGTTTGCCTTTACGGTCCGAAAGTAAATCACGGGGAACATTATTTGTACACGGAAGAATTTCTGGATGCCATCGATGAACTCCTCAGGGCCAAAACCAAAAGCTAACAAATAAAAAAGTCAAAGGCCATCCTGGTTGTTATACCGGGATGGCCTTTAACATGCTTGCCAATATGAAAAAAAGCTTATTTTTTCACAGAATCAACTTTGGCTTTCAGACTGTCTTTAGCAGCGCTGGCAGTTGAATCAATAGCTGTTTTAGCTGAATCAGCTATTGCGTTTACGCTGGAAGCAGCAGAATCAGCAGCCGCTTTAGTATCTGAACTGGCAGAACTGTTACAGGCTGCAAATGAGCCAATTGCTAATACAACCAAAAGTTTTTTCATTGTAATGTGTTTTTATGAATGATTTTAGGTTAATACCCATATCCGGGAAAAGTAACCTGACCGGGAGAGGAAAAAGACCCGTTTTTTAAAATTTTATACATATAGTTGATAATCAATATGTTATTTCGAGGTATCCAGACCCTATTTTGCAGGAGCCTATATATTTTAACAGCGATTTTCTTTTTTAAATTTTCTGCCGGGCAATGGGTTACGAATCTTTACTTTCAGTATTAAAATATGCAACTGCGTGACTACGGACAGTATTGAGCAAGGGCTATTGAAAGGGCTTGCTCAGCATGAGCGTAAAGCCATTGAGACCATTTACAGGAACCATTACAGCATGGTCCAGAGCCTGATTATCAATAACAGCGGAACTTCAGATGATGCCAAAGACATTTTTCAGGAAGCTTTGGTTGTTTTATATGAGAAAGCGAGGTCCGGAAGCTTTGAACTGCATGCCCAGCTAAAGACCTATATCTATGCCGTTTGCCGGCGTCTCTGGTTGAAAAAGCTGCAGTTAAATAAGAGATTTTCAGGTGATCTGGCCAATGCCGAGGAAACCATCAGCATATCAGAGGATGTAGCCATATACGAGCACAGAAATGTAGATTTTGAGTTGATGGAAATGGCCATGCAAAACCTGGGAGAACCCTGCAAGGCATTACTGGAATCGTATTACCTGCAGAAAAAAAATATGTCAGAAATCGCGATGGAATTTGGTTATACCAATGCCGATAATGCGAAAAACCAGAAATACAAATGCCTGATGCGGTTGAAAAAAATCTTCTTCAGTCAATATAAAAAACCTTAATCCGAAACAGATGGAAGAACTGAATATGCTGGAATCAATTGAAAGATACATTCGCGGGGAAATGCTTCCCGAGGAAAGGGTGTTTTTTGAAGGACTCCGGAAAAATAACCCGGATGTTGACCAGATGGTGGTGGAACATACCGTTTTTCTGCACCAGATGGAAAAGTATGGCGACCGGAAAAACCTGAGATCCACCCTTCAGGACGTGCACAATGCCCTTTTCGAATCCGGACAGATCAGGCAATCGAAGGAAACCAGGGTGGTCAGGCTCTGGCTGAAATACCGGAAAGTGGTTGCCGTTGCCGCCTCCATAGCTGGCATCACGGCACTGTGCATGACCGCCATTGCCATTTCGCTTTCATCCAAAACAGCCAGTAAATCCATCGAGGTACTCAACAGGAAGATTTCCATCCTGGATCAAAAGCAAAATTCCCTCAACGCCAAACTCAAAGAAACACCACCAAAAGTTCCGCTGGAAGCCGAATTTAAATTGGGTGGCACCGGGTTCATGATTGATACCAGGGGATATATCGTAACCAACGCCCATGTTGTGAATAGCGCCTCCATGGTGATCGTGCAGAATAATAAGGGACAGGAGTTTAAAACAAAGATCATTTACATCAACCCGGATCTGGACATTGCCTTTCTGAAGATCATGGACAGTGATTTCAAAGCGCCTCCCGTAATTCCTTATGGAATTAACAAAAGCAATCTCGAACTGGGAGAAGCTATTTTCACCCTGGGATATCCCCGTGATGAAATTGTTTACGGCGAAGGTTATCTGAGCGCAAAAACCGGTTATCGCGGGGATACACTGGCCTGCCAGATATCCGTAGCAGCCAATCCCGGAAACAGTGGCGGACCCGTTCTGGATAAAAACGGCGATGTGATCGGCATACTCAGCAACCGCCAGGTACAGGCCCAGGGCGCCGTTTTCGCCATCCGCTCCAAATATATACTGTCTGCACTCGAAGAAGTTAAATCAGATACCGCTTATACAGGCATCCATCTTCCTCAGACCTCAATGGTTAAAAATATGGACCGCATTCAGCAGATCAAAAAGATCCAGGAATGCATTTATATGGTGAAAAGTTATTGAATGGACAGTTGAGAATTGACAATTGAAATTCTTTTCCACTGTCAACTGTCAACTGTCAATTGTCAATTTTTACCGGATAAATCCCGGATTCAATCAGCTTATTCAGGCTTTCCTTAACCCCCGGTGCGTCTTCCCTGTATGTTACGCCAAACCAACTGGATGCGGTCGGTATGATTTTAATTTGTCCCTTACCCTCCTTTATGA
>DASRLM010000713.1:0-2101 GCA_035648455.1 Puia sp.
CTATCTCCTGCAGCAAACCCGTTGCGCCGGAATATCTTGGTTTCCGGGACCTGGTATTTGAAAAATTCAGTATGGATGAATCGCTGCTGCATACCAACCTGGCATTCTACAATCCCAATCCCTTCAACATGCAGCTGACCAGGGCGGATATCAATGTATACCTCAACGATGATCTGGCCAATCACTATGTGATGGACTCCACCATTTTAATCCCGAAGAAAGATAGTTTCCTGATTCCGCTGAACCTCCGGCTGAATCCGCGTTTATTGTTGGGAAGTGCCCTGAAAATGCTGATGAATAACAACATGGTGAAGATCCGGCTGGAAGGAATTGTAAAAGTGAAAAGAAGCGGAGTCGGATTTACGGTACCGGTGCATTATGAGGAGTTGCAGAAGCTTGACATTAATTTTTAAGATGACGGTCATCCGTCAACTATCATCCCCTTAAAGTAAGCTCAATCGCCCTAATCTTCTCCTCCGTATCCGATTTCTTCTTTTTCTCCAGGGCAATCACTTCGGGCCGGGCGTTCCGGATGAATTTTTCATTAGACAGTTTCTTATGGAGAGATTCCAGGAATCCGCGGTAATAGTGAAGTTCCTTTTCCAGTTCCTGCTTTTGATTGGAGCGGTCGGGTTGCAGACCGGTTTCAAATCCAATCCGATAACCTTTGAATGGTATCCAATGGGTGCCACTACTATTCTCCCGGGTTTTTGTTTCCAGATCGATGGTGGCGGCATTGAGCTGTTTGCGGATGATGGCATAGATACTATCCCTGCCGCCAAAAACTTCTCGGGGCAGGATAATCTTTATAATGGGTTCGCTGTTTTTCATCTGCTGCTGCTGACGGAACTCGCGACTAACCGTAAGTAGCAACCGAAGATCATCACCTGCCTGCAGGACCACCGTATCCGGTTTATTCACCATAGCATATTGTTTGATGCAAAGGTCATCACCCGGTTTCCGTTCTTTCAATAAATGGTATATTTCTTCCGTAACAAAAGGCATAAAAGGATGAAGCCATTGTGACAGGTCTTCGAAAAAGGAAATGGTTTTTTGGTATAAGACAGGGGACAGGGCCTGTTCATATCCGGGTTTTACCCATTCCAGATACCAGCTGCAGAAATCATCCCAGATCAGGGAATAGAGATTCTTTAATGCCTCGCTGAGCTTAAATTCGGAGATCAGTTTATGTATATCCTGTTTGGCCTGATCCAGTCTGGACCCGAACCATTGCACGGCGAAATGTTGGTCGGGGTCTATGTTTGCTGAATCGGGCCCTTCGGGAATTGTTTCCGGAAAGTTTTGTTTTTCACCCCACATCTTCACCAGCTTCAGCGCGTTCCAGAGTTTGTTGTTGAAATTTCTTCCCTGTTCCAATCCGGCTTCATCAAAAAGCAGGTCGTTGCCTGCAGGAGAAGAGATCATGATGCCAAACCGCACGGCATCGGCGCCATATTTTTCAATGAGTTTCAGCAGGTCGGGCGAATTGCCCAGGCTCTTGCTCATTTTCCTTCCCTGTTTATCCCTCACCATGCCGGTAAAATAAACATCGGAAAAGGGCTTTTCATTTTTGAATTCCATGCCGGCCATGATCATCCGGGCGACCCAGAAAAAAATAATGTCCTGTCCCGTTACCAGCACCGATCCGGGGTAATAGTATTTGATTTCTGCATTGTCCGGGTCCGTTATGCCGCGGAATACTTCGATGGGCCACAACCAGGAAGAAAACCAGGTATCGAGCACGTCTTCATCCTGTTTCAATTTTTCGCCCGCCCTGAGTGAACCGAATTCGAGTGCGTACGCTTTTATGGCTTCCGTCTCATTTTCGGCCACTACAAAATTCTTTTTATTATCATACCAGGCAGGGATCCTTTGTCCCCACCAGAGTTGCCTGGAAATGCACCAGTCCTTTACATTCTCCAGCCAGTACTTATAAGTGGCGAGGAATTTCTCTCCGGGATGGATGCGGATATTTCCGGAGACCACCTGATCAAGTGCGGGGGCGGCCAGGGGTTTCATGCTCACAAACCACTGGGTGGAGATGCGGGGTTCAACCACCGCGTGGGATCTTTGGGAATAGCCAAGGCGGGTGGCATAGGTT
>DASRLM010000714.1:0-8148 GCA_035648455.1 Puia sp.
ATCGAGCGGGGCAATCTGCACCAGGCTCAGGCCTTCTGAAAGGCCGGAATATAAGGGCAGGCCATCCCGGAGAACCTGCGTATACCGGCCCTCCAATTCCTGCAGCCGGATATTGGCCGTATTACTGATGGCGGAGGTTTGCTGCGTGTTAAGACCCGTTGTTTCATTGAGCAGCATCCGGATTTCTCCCGGTCGCATGCTGACATTTTCGGAAATCTCGCCGCCTGCGATGACTTCAACCCTTGTCGGGGTATTACGCACGGAGCGGTCGGTTCTGGTTGCGGTCACCACAATATCGGGATTATCTTCTTCATCCGTTTTTTCAAGCACTATCTCAACTACGTCTTTTGCAAGTGGAAAGAGAATCTGCTCTTTTACGGTATTAAACCCAACAAAAGAAACTTCAACCACAAATATGCCATCAGGAATATTTTTTAACACGGCTTTTCCCGTGCTATCTGTTGCTGCCCCCTTACCTAAAACAGGTATGGTAACAGATGCCCCTGCAAGGAACTGGTTCGATACTTCGCTACTCACTTGGATTTTAAGCGTATTCTGACTCCTGGCTACATAGGTCAAAAGCAATATAATTGCAGAAAAAGCAATTCTTTTCATGAAATAAAGCCCTTAGTGAACAGGATTAATGGAGATAAATAGTGATTCAATACACTATGAGATCCTAAAATAAAAGCACGTTAACCAGCTGTTGCATCAAATGAGAAGAGAAGAATTTTCCAGAAAGATTTTTCGTTTCTGGAGGGATAAATGCCTGGAGATTTTTGTAAAGCAACCGTAGCCGCCCTGATACGGGAAAGCAGGCAGCAAATCCGGGAAGTGGTTGAATAGCGGTAAACCGGTCTTCTGTAGAAATAATTGATGATCCGGTGTTTCGAGATCCTGTTGCGGGGAAGCTATGTAAGTATCATAATCATCAAAAAAAGTCTGGTGACAGTGGCCAATATCTGTTTCAGTAGCGGACGGTACAAAACACCCCAGCACGATCGAAATCAATATCTTTGTCAGCAACAAGCGCATGAATTCAATATCTATAGGCAAATATAGCAATTTGGTCAGGGCGGCCCGCAAAGATTTAAAAGTTGACCAGCTACTATTTAAATTTTTCCACCATTCTGTCAACCTGTGTAAAATCTAAAATAAGCAGAGACTGACTGGCTTTCACCGTCGAGAAAAAGACTGACAAAAAATGGCAACCACGCCAATACTACGATCAACAATCACTTGTCCTATTTGTAATTTTCAGCAGGGAGTAATCATGCCTACGGACGCCTGTCAGTACTTCTATAGATGTGCAAATTGCGATACATTGCTAAAACCAAAGCCGGGAGATTGTTGTGTATTTTGCAGCTATGGCACGGTAAAATGTCCACCTATGCAAATGGATAAACCATGTAATTCATAGCCTTATTCTTTGGCATGCCGATGCCGGGGAGTGTATGTGACGCGTGGCTGGAATATTGCATGCATTTGTTTTGGCGACAGAATCAGGGAAGGCTGGGCCCAAGCCAACCGGTCGGATCTTTTGTCGTTTTCCGGTGGAACACGGGGATTGACCGACCGGATTTCCATTCACAAGAATCTCAGTAGATGATCAATATAAACCAGGCAAAATGAAATTCAAACAAATCCTGACGATGTCAACTGTCGTTGCGGGATTATCTCTTTCTGGCAATTGGAATGTCGATTCGGCGAATGCAAAGATTAACTTTAGTGTAAAAGGACCGTTTGGAACGGTACACGGGAGTTTCGCAGGCGTTGAAGCGACCATAAAGTTTGATGAAAAAGATCTTTCCGGAAGTTCCATTTCAGCAAGTGTTGACGCTAAAACGGTGAGTACGGGAGTAAGCATGCGGAACAGGGACCTTCGAAATGAAGAAAAATGGTTTAATACGGATAAATACCCCCGTATCAATTTCCGATCAAAGAAAATTGAAAAAACTGGTAACGGCTATAAGGTGCTGGGTGATTTGACGATAAAGGGTATTACTAAACCCGCAGAGATCCCTTTCACTTTTACCAGCAAAGGGACTACCGGCCTTTTTACCGGCCAGTTTACCGTTAAGCGGGATGATTATAACCTGGGCAACCATGGAGGCTCGGTGGGTAGTTCGGTAACAGTAAATCTCATAGTGCCTGTCAAAAATTAGTATTCCCGGGTAATAATCATTTTGCTATTCCAGATCATCTGACATTAATCTCGTTAGTTTCTTCGCCGGAGATGTTTAAAATATTTTCCGAGGTCTTCTATGACCATTAAAAGTGTTCTACCAGGCCAGCCGACTCGGGTGACAATATTGCGACGGCCCCGCAAGGAGCCATGGGACAGGCATTCGAAAAAGCCGCCATGGACATGATGGATACCCGTCCGGATCATACCCGTGAAAAATATCCCGAACTCGTTCAGTGGAAGGACATAAAAGACAAAGCAAGAAATCCGGTAAATCCGGTTAAAACAACCGGCTAAATTTGAATGCAACCTTTTTTGTTTTCCCCATTATACTAAAAACGGTATTGTTGGAAGATGAAAGGAAGAGCCACGCAATGCGGTCTATTTTCGGCCATTCCCGGGTTATCCATTTCATTGGATTTCTTTATCGGCCTATTTTATAAATGAGGAGATCAGCAGGCTTGTCTGAAACTGCCCTTTCGGCTAACACAAAGAGCCTTAGATGCGGCACAAGTAGCGATGTTCTGGCACCGCTTCGGGTGGGAATACCAGCAATTTGTTTACATGTGGTTCCGTTTTGATCCTGAAATATATTAATGGAACCAGCTCCACCGCTGACAAACACGCTAGAAGTTTTATCGTCATAATATAAATCGTCCGCATCGCCTGCCATGGCTGTGGTACCGATTTCTTTTCCAGACTTACCGTCAAAAACGATCAGTTTGGCTGGGTGTCGATAACCGACAAATACATGGTGATGAATGCTATCCAATGCCATGGGAAAATTAGCGGTAGGCTCGTTCCTTTCCCATTTACTGATCACCATTAAACGGGTCAAATCTA
This sequence comes from Puia sp., assembly GCA_035648455.1. Classification (GTDB taxonomy): domain Bacteria; phylum Bacteroidota; class Bacteroidia; order Chitinophagales; family Chitinophagaceae; genus Puia. The sequence goes on from DASRLM010000714.1 coordinate 3,029, forward strand.
CCACCGCGACCATGTGGGCATCCGGCAAATTCACAAACAGTAAATTGAGTTGTCTATCAATTTGAAAGGACTCAGGATGGGCAGGCAGCTTTATATCTCCTGTTTGTTTATGTGTTTCCGGATCAATGATGGCGATTCCACCCTTACCATACCCTACGTAGATTTTCCTGGCCGCAGAATCGTACCGGACATCATCAGCATCTGAATCCAAATGAATGGTAGCCGTCTTCCTGAAACTGCGGGCATCATAAAAATAGCAATCACCGCTGCCACCATTAGCTACAAGAATTTCCCTGGTTTGAGGAATATAGCCTACTCCCTGCGGTTCATTAAGACCTTGAATGCTATGAACGACTTTGCCAGTAGTGAGATCCACCGCCTCCAGGGTATTATTGCCCAAAGCAGCGACATAGAGAACCTGATCTTTCAGGTTAATATCCAGGTGGTCGATGCGCCCTTTTACTGCCGGAAGTTCAATGGTTTTTCTTAACTGTAAAAGATTAATACCAAATGATCCCTGACCTTTACAGCCGTAAAAGCCGCTGCAGAGTAAAATCAGCAACAGAGCAAATCCTGTCATTTTTTTAGACGCCTGCATTTGAGTATCATTCGATTTGAATTATAATAAGGTACGGATAAACTGGAAGATTTAAAGCTTCGAATTGGTCTTATCCAGTGCCGCTTTTAAGCCATGGGCCAAATTTCCTGGGTTTCCTACAGCCCAGAAATGAAGCATGAAGAGGCGGGGATCATCGTATAACATATGATTATGGATCGCTGTAACAGTGATTTCATTTTCAGTAAGTGCTTTTACCACTGGATTCACCTCATCAGCAAGTAAAACAAAGTCACCCGTTATCCCTGCCCGGCTACCATCCATCTGGAAATTGATGCCGGTAGCCGTGCCCATGGCAGGAGGCATCTCCATGCCATTCTCCAGCAGTTTTTCTTTGCGCGGAAAGCTGTATGATAATATTTGACCGTTGTGTTTTCCGGTTTTGCCCAGAATGGCTTCGACGGTTGACCAATCCGGGCCAGGCGTTTGTGCTTGCGCTGACGGGGCTGTTAAGGGAGTACCGGTAATAGCCAGTACTGCTCTGATGGACGAGGCAAGTTGCACAGGATCTCCAGTGCCTGAAAAATGGATGTACTTAATGGCCGGATTTTCGTTTGCCAAATGATTGTGAATCGCTGTAATAGAAAGTTTTGAAGCCACGAGTTTGGCTACCACAGCAGGTTCTTCGCTGTCCAAAAGCACGAGATCCCCCATCATCATGGATTCGCTGCCCATGGAAAGGATGCCGATCCACGAAGTGAGTGCCAAACCCGGCGCAACAGAAAAACCGTTTATGGTAACTTTTAAATCACTTCGGGGAAAAGTGATCCGGTAGACCTTGCCCTGAACCATTCCCTTTTTGCCGAAAGCGTTATTTAACGAACTGGAATCGATTTGCCCGAAACTGCATGTAGCGATCTGCTATTTAGGGTCGCAGGCGCGCTTTAATTGAAAAGGAAAATGTGCGGATGGAAACAGGCCAGAACATACGGCCGGCAGCATTCATGTTATGCTTCCCCGCAGTCCTGTGGGAAAAATCACCTCGAGCTCACAGCCGTTACCGGGACTGGATTCGATACTTATTTTAGCGCGGAACAGTTCGCTCCGGCTCCGGATATTTCGCAGCCCAACGCCATCGAAATTTCCGGCCGTATCAAATCCTTTGCCGTCGTCTTTTATGCAAAGGCGGAAACACTTATGGTCATCTGATATCCCCAGCGATATGATCACCATACAGGCTTCAGCATGTTTAATAATATTATTTAACTGTTCCTGTATGATCCGGTAAATAGTCAGCTTCTCATCCGGGCTCAGCATTCCTTCGTCGAGCCGCTCCCAATGCCTATAAATTTTCAGACCGGCGGTTTGGGATACGGAATCTGCCAGGCGGTGCAGGCCCAGGGACAATCCGGAATCCAGGAATGAAGGAGGCAACAGTTCATGTGAGAGTTTCCGGATCTCGGTGATCGCAAGCTGTATATATTCCTTGCTCTGCACGATCATTTCTCTTTTTATTTCAGGTGAAGTAAGCGCATAGTCAAGGTACAATCCGGAAGTAGCAAGTATCTGGCTAACATTGTCATGCAATTCCTTCCCGAGCTGTTCACGCTCTTTCTCCTGACCTTTTATGGTGGCTTCCGTCATACTCCGTTGTTCATGGAGTCTTGATGCCTCCAGTTCAGCTTCCAGCATTTTCCTTCGGGTGATGTCCTGCGAAGCTCCGATCATACGTACGGGTTTTCCAGCCGTATTCCGCAGAACATAGCCCCGGTCATAAATCGTTTTATATTGTCCGGATTTCGAGAGAAAGCGGTATTCCATTTCGAAAAAATCCCTGCCGGATTCTTTTACTTCGCGGATGATTTCTTCCCGGCGTTCTGTGTCCTCCGGATGAATCCGTTTCCGCCATTCCCCTGAATTACCGGTCCGGGAAGCGGGTGAAAATCCAAAAACCTGTTTTACATCCTTTTCATCCCGGAAAACTTCATCCTTCTGCAGATCCCAATCCCAGATCATGTCGTGGGTGGCTTTCGAAACCAGCCTGTACCTTTCATTTGCCAGCCGGAGTTTTTCCAGGTTTCTCCAACGTTCCCTGGCATAATTAATCGTTCGCCCGAGCAGCTTTTCATCAAATTCTCCCTTATTGAGATAATCCTGGGCGCCGAGAGTTATGGCTTCAAGGGCGATTTTTGTATCGCTCAGACCTGACAAAATGATAATTGCGGATCCGGGAGCAAATTCCCTGATCCGGCTAAAGGTTTCCAGCCCGCTGCTGTCCGGAAGGTGCAAATCCAGAAAAACAATATCCGGCGAATACTCCTCCAGCAGCGGAATGGTTTTTTCCAGCGAGCCGGTTGTACGGATGCCGGCAACCGGAACGGCGGACAGGGATATGTATTCCTCCAGCAAAAGGAGGTCGCCGGGGTTATCCTCAACTATCAGGATATTTAAGGGAGATTGCATATTATGCGTTTTGGGGAAGCCTTACAATACTGATCCAGAATGCCTCGATGGACTTCACCACTTCCATGAATTTTGCGAGGTCTACCGGTTTTGTGATAAAGCAGTTTGCATGACTTGCATACGAATTGAGAATGTCCTTTTCTGCACAGGACGTACTGAGCATGATGACCGGTATTTGTTTCAGACGTTCATCCTTTTTAATAATGCCCAGCAGTTCCAGTCCGTCTATTTTCGGCAGATTGATATCCAGCAGGATCAGGTGCGGGAGGCTATCTGTGTGCCGCAACATATCGAGGGCCTCCTGGCCGTCCCTGGCTACCCGCACTTCATTCCTGATCCTGGCTTCCCGCAAAGCCTCTTTCGTCAGAACGATGTCGCCTTCATTATCTTCAACCAATAGTATCGTCACTTCCTGCATCCGGTTTATTTTTTCAATGTAAAGTAAAAAGTGCTGCCTTTTCCGGGTATCGATTCCAGCCAGATTGAGCCGCCATGTTTCTCGGCAATTTTCCTGCAGATCGAGAGGCCTATTCCCGTTCCCGAATATTCGCTCCGGTTGTGCAGCCGCTGAAAGATGACGAAGATTTTTTCAAAATACCGCTCGTCAATTCCGATGCCGTTGTCGGCGACATGAAATTTCCATACCTCCCGTTCTTCCGTACAACCAATCTGAATTTCCGGAACAGCTGCCCTGTTGTATTTGAAAGCATTGCTGATGAGGTTCTGAAGCATCTGCAGCATCTGGGTCCTGTTTGCCCTGACGACCGGCATGTGCCCCACTGAAAGCTGCGTCTTTTTTTCCTTCATTTTCTCTTCGAGCGTATTCAATACCTGGCTAACGACCTCGTCCATGTCGGTATTGGTGAAAGCATCCTGATTGGTGCCGATCCTGGAATATTCCAGCAGATCCATGATCAGGGTTTTCATCCTTGCAGCCCCGTCAACGGCAAAGTGGATATACTGGGCAGCTGTATCGTCCAGTTGTGATTTGTATTTCTTTTCCAGTAATTCAAGAAAACTGCTAACCATGCGGAGCGGTTCCTGCAGATCATGCGATGCCACATAGGCAAATCTTTCCAGGTCCGCATTGGAAGTGGCCAGCTCGGCCGCCCTTTCCGTGAGCTGTTTGTTCAAATCCTTTAACTCCTTCTCAATGCGCCTCCGCTCCGTGAGATCGTATACGATGCCGTATAGGCCGACCGGCTTTCCGTTCTCATCAAATTCATACCTGCTCTCAGACAAAACCTGCTTTATTGTTCCGTCTTTGAGAATGATCCGGTGATAAAAAGAACTATCGTCCAGCGTCGGTTCGGATTTCGAGATTTCATTCTTTACATGCGCCAGGTCGTCGGGATGAATAAAAGACATCCAGGCTTCAAAATTCAGCTGATGGTTGTCCGGTTCAAGTCCGTAAATCCGATATGCCTCATCAGACCACGTCGAAGTATTGGCCGCGAAATTGACCTCCCAGTGTCCCATTTTCGCAAATATCTGCGCCTGTTTCAGACGCGCTTCGTTTTGGCGCAGTTGTTCGGCCGCTATATGTTTTCCGGTGATGTCATTGGCCAGCACCAGCACAGCCCGTTTTTCCTCCAGCTCAATCAAATGACTGCTGATTTCAGCATACAACGGTTCCCCTCCCTTTTTCAGGTGCTTCCATACACCGCTGAAGCTGTAACTTTTTTCATGCCTTTGATCCACGGAAGCAATAACCCGGGCTGCGTCCTGCTGCGGCCTGATATCCTTCAGCGTAAGACCGAGGAATTCATCCCGCGTATATCCATATTTTTCAACTGCCGCTTCATTCACTTCAAGAAAATGAAGCGTTTCCTCGTCATATATCCACATGGGAAGTGGATTATTATAAAAAAGCTGCCGGTAGAGAGATTCCGGCAGGGGTACTGCTCTTTCTTTTTCTCCGGTTTTTGGTCCCATTTGTAATTATTTGCTGACTTTGCAAACGGGAAATCCTGCCGCAGTCAACCTTACTATAACGGAACTTAAAAGGATAACTTATGTTCCGGGCAAAAATGCAGGAAATAATCCGACCAGGTAAGGGTTATCCCTTATTAACCGGGTATTCTTCCTCCTGCCCTTAAAG
>DASRLM010000715.1:0-4069 GCA_035648455.1 Puia sp.
CATCTGATAACTTCACTTTATCTTCCGTTAGTCCGGGTACATACAGTATGTATCTGATCGTTAGGGACCCGACAAATTATAAAAAACCACTTCCCTTGGCCGTCAACGGCAGGAATTCGGACGGCGGTTATTTGCTGAGAAGCAATGTTACTGTTGGAACGGGAACCGCAAACCAGTCACCCACAGCGGATGCCGGTACAGATAAAACCGTTCAATTACCCACATCCACTGCAGCGCTTGCCGGAACCGGTAAGGATGCGGACGGAACCGTGGCTTCCTATGCCTGGACAAAAGTATCCGGTCCTGCAGGAGGAGCCCTTTCTTCGCCCACAACCGCAAATACCAATGTTTCCGGAATGGTGGCCGGTGTATATGTGTACAGTCTCACCGTTACCGATAATCAGGGGGCTACGGGAACAGCCAAGGTGCAGATAACAGTTAATGCGGCCGCTACAGCGAATCAATCTCCGGTCGCTAAGGCGGGATCTGACATCAGCATCAGCCTGCCAACCAATCAGGTTACTTTAGATGGAAGCGCTTCAAGCGATCCGGACGGATCTATAGCATCTTACGCATGGGCTAAAATTAGTGGCCCTGCCCAGTTCAGTATATCCAATAACTCCTCAGCCAGCACGTCTGTAAAGAACCTAGCGGCAGGTATATATTCATTCCAACTGAAGGTAACGGACAATGGGGGAGCAACAGCGTTGGATACTGTTGTAGTAACAGTGACTGCAGCACCTCCGCAAAATCAACCACCGGTTGCGAATGCGGGTTCGAATATCACGGTTACCCTGCCAACAAATGTAGCCAATTTAAATGGATCTGCCTCGAAGGATCCTGATGGAACCATATCAACTTATACCTGGAGCCAGACTTCAGGTCCTTCTGCCGCAAGCATTGCTTCTGCTTCAACAGCTTCTACCGGCATTTCCGGATTGGTGCAGGGCTCTTATAATTTCATGCTGAAAGTAACCGACAACAGCGGTGCCACCGATACCGATACCGTTATTATTACGGTTAATGCTGCGGGAAATAAGCCACCCGTTGCCAATGCCGGCAATAGCAGGTCCATTACTCTGCCAACCAACAGCACGACCCTCGACGGATCGCTTTCTTCGGATCCTGACGGAACCATAGCTTCTTATACCTGGTCACAGATAGGAGGTCCGTCTATCGCAACAATCACAAATGGTGCTCTCGCAACGGTAACCGCCGGTAATCTGGTTGCGGGACGGTATACTTTTGAACTGACAGTAACCGATAACAAGGGGGCGCAGGCAAAGGCGCAGGTAAAAATTTCAGTACTCTCTTCCGGAGTCCAGCCGCCTATTGCAAACGCAGGAGTCAATCAAACGATTACCCTTCCTATAAACAGTGTGGTTATAGATGGCAGCGGGTCTGTTGCTTCTTCAGGAAATATTGCAGGTTATACCTGGACCGAAAGCTCCGGACCATCGGCAGTGGCCCTGACGAACACTGCCCAGAATACACTGGGTAATCTGCAGGCCGGAGTATATGTTTTCTACTTAACTGTAACGGACAATCTTGCCGCCAAGGGTACAGATTCCGTGATCATCACGGTAAACGGAGAAGCAAACATGACGCCTGTAGCGGACGCCGGCGCAGGGGTATCCATTGTATTGCCTGTGAATACGGCAACACTGGACGGTTCCAAATCCAGTGATCCGGATGGTACAATCGTAAATTACGGCTGGTCACAAGTTTCCGGACCCAACACTGCAGTGATCACATCCGGTGCCGGTACAGATATCCTGACCCTGAGCGGATTGATAGCCGGGAATTATACGTATCAATTAAAGGTAACCGATAATAGCGGGGCCAGTTCCACTGCGCAGGTAAAGATCAGGGTGGCGGATGTTCCCAATCAATCACCAACCGCGAATGCAGGTGTTGATCAAACGATCACAGCTCCGGCCAATACGGTTAACCTGGATGGATCCGGTTCTTATGATCCCGATGGCAGCATCAGCAGTTACAGCTGGGCAAAGGTATCCGGTCCAGGAACTATAACCATCAGCAACTCCAATACGGCAACGCCTTCTGTTATCGGATTGCAGGCCGGCAGTTATGTATTCGAACTGATCGTAAGTGATAACAAAGGAGCAACGGCAAATGATCAGGTGACCATCACCGTTAATCCGAAGCCAGGCCAGCCCAATCAGCTCCCGGTAGCCAATGCAGGTAATAACTTGACCATTACTTTACCAGTCAGTAGTATAAACCTGAATGCAGGCAGTTCATTTGATCCCGATGGAACAATAACCGCTTACGGATGGAAGCAGCTCTCCGGACCTTCCACTGCCATGATCACTGGTGGCAGCATCGCTGCCCCAACGGTTTCCCAGCTCTATACAGTAGGTCAGTATGCGTTCGAACTGACCGTAACAGATAATAACGGTGCAACAAGCCAGGATCAGGTTACAGTAACCGTAAATCCTACAGTGGCCAAAGCCAACCAGGCTCCCGTGGCCGATGCCGGAAGCGGGGATACGCTCAATTTACCGGTGAGTAATTATATACTGGATGCCACCCATTCTACCGATCCGGATGGCACCATCAGCTCGTATCAATGGCAGGAACTCAGCGGTCCCAATATGGTTACCAGCTCCCCGATGAACGAAAGCAAAGTGAACATCAGCGGTTTCCAGCCCGGCGATTATGAATTCCAGGTTATGGTAACCGACAATCTGGGCGCCAGTTCAACGGCAACTACCAAGGTTACTGTGATGCAGGGATCGGTGTTATTTGACCGCCTGGTCATCTATCCCAACCCCGCACACGATGTGGTTAACGGCAGAATCATCAGCTCCGTAATGGGTACGGTCAGGGTCAGTATATACGATATGAATGGCAGGCAGGTGTTGACCGACCAGATTGAAAAAAGCGGCGATGAGGTTGATAAAACATTTAACATCAGTCAGCTGGCCTCAGGCATGTATATGATCCATATCAACATTGGCAACAGGAAAACCATGATCAAAAAGTTCATTAAAAATTAACATTCGTTTTGTTTGGATTATGCAAAATGACCCGCTGAGGCGGGTCATTTTTATGTCAGGGAAATCTGCTGAGGCCATTTTCTTGACCCTCCCGCTGCTTAACCGGGGAAAAACAACAAAAATCACGTTAAAACGTTGCCATCCCTGGCGAACCGAAGGAGCAAGGTTGAAAATTCCTTCCTTATTGAGTAGTTTTGAAACTTCGTACGAACTGGCAGGAAGGAGTATACAAATAAGCATTCAGAAAGGATAAGCGAAGAATGCCCCCGGATCATTCGGTTTTTTAACTGGAGAAAAAAAATGAAAGCTTTTTTTGTCATTATCATTATTGCGGTCACCGTTTTTTGTTTTTCTTTCAACAGAAGGGATAACCATCCCTATAACCAGTTATATTCCCGGGAACTGGAAGCATTCAGTCAGCAGGATGCTGCCTTGCAAAATATCATTGCCGGTTCAGATCTGTCATCCCCTGATAACGTCCGGCAGATCAGGGCCGGCATCGATGCCGCACGTCTCAAACTTAAAAATATTGATTTCTGGCTGCGTTATTTTGAACCGGTTGCTTACAACCGGATTAACGGGCCCCTTCCGGTAGAATGGGAAAATGAAGTTTTTGAAAAATTTGAACCCCCATACAGAAGAGAAGGGGCGGGGCTTTCACTGGCTGAGCTTTATCTGGATGAAAAATCACCCGGTAAAGATTCGCTATTGCGGATCATAGAGAAGAGCAGGAAGGCCGTCAATACTTTTGAAGCGGATTCCATAACCAGCCAGTTGAATACCTTCCATCATTTTTTCCTGGCCAACCGTTTGTTTCTTTTAAATCTGGCTGCTGTTTATACAACGGGTTTTGAATGTCCGGATACAAACCGCGTGATTCCTGAACTAAGGTCCATGCTTAACAGTACAAAAAATATATACGAAAGTTACAACCTGAGTTTTCCACAAACTCCGCTCACTCCGGCTTATCTGGTAATGTACGATAAAGCCATTTCCTTTGTAAACGGGCAGCCCTTGGAGTTTAGTAATTTTGACCAGTTTGATTT
>DASRLM010000716.1:0-4466 GCA_035648455.1 Puia sp.
TCCCCGGCTTATCCCGGAATACACTGACCCGTGCTCCGGTAAACGTGCTGGGAATTTATGCTCAGGATCTGCTAAGCATTACCGACAAGCTCAAATTACTGGCCGGGGTTCGGTTTAATTCCCAGCAAACCGTCAGCCATATATACAGTTATGGCACGCAGACAGAAGCCACGACCAAAATCCATGCTAATCCCTTTACGCCGCGCTTTGGTATCGTGTACCAGCCGGTAACCGCGGTATCTTTATTCGCCAGCTACTCCAACTCTTTTAATCTGAATACCGGTGTGGACACCAGCGGGAAAGGACTGCCACCCTCTTTCATCAATCAGTATGAAGCCGGGTTCAAATCGGATTGGTTTGATCACCTGTTGTCGTTCAATGTTACCGCCTATGAGATTGTCAACAGCAATCTGGCGCAGACCAGCCAGGCTAACGGCAATACAAACTCAAACATCAAGGAACTGGAAGGACAGGTTACCAGCAAGGGCGTGGAGGTGGATATCTCCAGTCGTCCCATAAACGGATTTACGATTATCGCGGGATACAGTTATAACAATGCCCGGTACACCAAAAGCAATACCTACAAAAATGGAAGCCCTTTGCAATATGCACCGTCCAACACGGCGAATGCGAGCGTATATTATGCGTTCCCTGTCAACGCCGGACTTAAGGGGTTCAGCGTGGGACTAACCGGATTCTATGTGGGCGGAATGCAGGCCGGCAAGGAAACACGGATAACTGTGCCAAACGACAACCGGAAACTGATTCCGCTTCCTGATTTTACACAGATGGATGCGGTACTGGGTTACCATTTCAATATAGCAGACATACGGGTGAAATTATCCAACCTGTTCAATACGCTGGGTTATTATGCGCATGAAGATGAAAGTATCAATCCCATTGCACCCCGAGAATTTTCAGTCACGCTATCCTGTAAATTGTAAATGGATTAGTACCGGATCAGATATTTTTATTTTCGGCAGGTATACATCTATTACGGAGCCGACTCCGTTCTGGCCGGTAGCTGTGATAACCCCCTGATGGTTTTGAACAATTTTCTTGCAGATGGCAACGCCAATGCCATTTCCAGATTGTGGATTAATAGCGAGAGTTTTTATAACCTTCTATATCACAATAAATTGTGTTTTAGTATTTACGTAGTTAAAGATATTTGCTTTTCTGAATAAAAGCCCTTTTAATTGCCGGTCCCCATGGCGCCGGACGTTGAATCCAGGTGTTTTTTTTTCGCATACATAGCTTATATTTAGTTCCTTAAAACCATTATATGCCAAGTAAAAAACAGCCGTTGCCGGCTCATGAAAAAACATTTTTAGAAAAACTGGGGGATCAGGCTTCCCATGTAAAAGAAGAACTGGTGGCCGGTAAAGATCATCTGGTAGAAATTGCAGGAGATGCATTCGATTCTGTAAAAACCAGTATTCAGGAATTTAAGGAAAAAAGGGCCAGGGTTAAAAAATCTGTTAAGCAAACAAAAAAAGCGGCCAAAAAACCGGGGAACAGATCATCCGGACCGGCCCCTAAAAAAGCCATTCGTTCAGCAACAAAAAAGCCGGTCAAAAAAATAACGAAGGCTGCCCCCGCGAAAAAATCTATCCCCAAAAAACCGGTACGCCCCGTTAAGAAAAAGATCATAAAAACGAAAAAGAGAAAGTAAGGTTAACTAGGCATGACGGGCGCATATTTCTCTAAATTTTTTTAAGTCGACAAGATCCGCCGGTGAAAGCAATTCATTATTGTCGTATTTGACCTTAAGAAACAGCACCCGTTTGTGATGGGGATATCTGTTTAATATTTCCTCGATCATTTGGCCGATGCCTTCTTCTTTTTGAAACGGAGCTGTCACTTCCGGTAGTTCGGCCTTGTGCCTGCTGGGCATTTTCTTAATGATGAGTTCAATAGCGGCCAGCTTTCCCGGAGGAAGTTCTTTTATCAGGGAAGCTTTCCCGTAAAGTCCCTGCAATTGTTTCCTGCTCAGGCTGCCCCTCTCCAGATATTGTTTGTAAAGACTAATGATAAATGAAGAAACAGGATATGCCAGAATGCATTCTTCCAGCACTTCATTTACCATATCAATCCTTGGTTTTCGCTTAATCATGGGAAACTGCCGCCATAGGGCAAAGGTAAATAATCGCCGCGCAAAAGCATCTGTCTGGAATAAGTATGGTTTTTATCTCGGTACAAATAATTAACTTTAGAAGACCTGCATATTTACCCGGCAAAGATTGAAAAAGGAATACATGAAAAATTATTTATTTAGTGGACAACAATCTGCCAGATGCTCTCTGGTTGTGATTATGATGATTTCGCACAGTCTTCTGGCATCTGCACAGAACCGGCCGGAGCGGCCGGAGAGAAGTCCGCAAGTGCAACGTGCACGTCCGGGCCGACCAGCGACAAACCGTCCGCCGGTGAATCGTCCATCTGTGAATCGCCGGCCGGTAAGCAGGCCCCCGGTAAATCGTCCACCCGTAAACAGACCACCTGTACACCGGCCGCCGGTTCATCGCCCGCCGGTAAATCACCGTCCTCCCGGTTGGGGAGCGAATCGCCGGCCATACACACGGGCGCCACATATTTACGGGGGGCGCCGGTACTATGCCTATCATCCGTACTTTTATCATCCTTACCGTCCTTACGCTTATGGCCCCGCATGGCACCCCGTTGGCTTTTTCCTGGGTTCAATTGCCGCTACGGCCGCCATCATTTCGATCAACAATATGCATTACCGTTATGAAGCTGGCGTGTACTATGCTCCCTATAATGGAGGTTACCGGGTGGTGCCGGCGCCGGTACAGGCCGTTGTTCCTTCCCTGCCCGCGGGATATGAAACGGTGGTGGTGGATGGTACTCAGTATTTGTATTACGGAGGGAATTTTTATATTCCTTATCAGGACAGTTATCAGGTAACAGCAGCGCCTCCCGGAGCCGTCGTCACCAATTTGCCGGAAGGTTGTGAACAGGTGCAGATGGATAATGTGACCTATTTAAAATATAACAATACTTATTTCCAGCCAGTATCCGTTAATAATCAGCCGGCGTATGAAGTGGTGAATATAGAGTAATCTGTTTTTTTTGTCACTGAAAATGGGTGGAATACGCGGAAGCCCCGACTCATTTCATCATTTCTATCTCATACAATTTAGCATCGTAAGGTTGATCCATTTTCACCGGAAAACCCTTTTCTGCCAGATCCATGCCAGACAGGTTAATGACCGGGCCAGTAGGGGATCGTCCCAGTTGCCGATATACGTACCCAAATGTTTCTGACGTCCGTAATTGGTGTAAACAACAGATTCCACATAACTAAAGCCCAGTTTTAAAGATAGGTTATGGCTATGCCAATGCCTTTCAGATTGCCCGTTCCATTTAGTTTGACGACAACGTCATCACCATGCTGATCATCTTTTCCGGGATCCATGGAAACCAGTTGCCAGCCTGATGATCCGTCATAATTTTTATCATTCAGAGCAAAGGAAAATTCGCCCGACTCACCGGTATCGAAATTCAGGCCATCTCCTTTCAATGTAAGGCTCCGGGTGATGATCTTATTTCCTTCAAGAACGAGTTCCCGCCTGACCACGTCGTTATCCAGGATCAGCTGATTCCCTTTCCAGGAGGCAAATGGCTGTGCTGCAGTAAAAAGATGGACGAATAGAAACGAAAGCAGAATGATGGCAGATTTCATGATTTTCCATTTACCCTGAAGGCTTAATGGGTGTAAATTAAAATTATTTATTCATTGGCAGACTGAGCGATCATTTTAAAATAAATGTTTCAGGTAGTGAAAAGTTTAATAAATTTCAATCCTGATTTGCTGAAAAGCACCTAAGTAAAAAAAATTAACAACATAAATCTTCATGATGGCAAAAACAAAGCGGCTTTTATTTCTATTTTTTCTACTTTTTGTGTTATCTCAAAAAAACCTTCAGGCCGCAAACGGAACGGGTATTCACATTATTCCGGAACCGGTGCGTGTGACCGAAAAACCCGGCCAGTTCATACTCGATCAGAAAGTGTCCCTGCAAATGAGCGCACAGGACCCGTCGCTCCATGAAACAGCCCAATGGTTCAGGGCTGAACTGGCACAGGTGACGGGCATATCGAACCTGGAAAAAAAGTCGGGTGGCAGAGCCATTCAATTACACCTGACAACAGACGAGGACAAAAATAATTTGGGCAGAGAAGGATATCATTTAACCGTCAGCCCTTCCGGCATATCATTGAGCGCGAACAGCTCCGCAGGCATTTTTTATGGCATGCAGACCATTCTGCAATTGTTGCCGGAAAATGCGAAAGCCGACGAAGGGAAGAAGAGCATGAACTTACCCTGCGCTGATATTACGGACTATCCCCGTTTCGGCTGGCGCGGACTGATGCTTGATGTGAGCCGCCATTTCTTTTCGAAACAGGAAGTGGAAAGATACCTGGATGAAATGGTCATGTAC